>DATIPA010000042.1:0-1520 GCA_035472475.1 Xanthobacteraceae bacterium
CGCAGAGCATTGCCGCAGATTCGGCGAACCAGGCCAAGGTTTTCTGGACCGTGATCCTTGCGAGTACGGCACTCGTCCTCGCGAAAGATCACGTCGAGCCCCCAGTGAAGTCCATTCTCGATATCCCAATGGCCGCGCACCACATCGAGGAGATCGCTGGCACGCATGCGACGCGAGAGGACATAAAGCCACCGCTCCTGCTGGCGCTTGTCCTTGACGATGCGCACGCGCTCCACCTCCGCGATTGCGATGAGACCTGGAAAGGCGTGCAGCTTGGCGAGCCGGGGTGCTGCGATGACGCGCGCGCAACGTCGCTCCTTGCGACCATGCGCCGCTTCTTCGGTCACCGCGATGTCCTTCTTTGGCGTTTTCGTATCCGCCGCCAGCTTCTCGGCTGCGGCATGAAGTGCGGCCTGATTTCCCTTGAGCGCCAGCACGTAGTCGCCGCCGCGCTGTTTGATCTCGCCCGCCACTTGGCTCGTGCAATGCAGCGCATCGCCGGTAACGATGGCGCCTTCCAGATCGAGCAAACCCAGCAGCTCAAGCGCCGCCTTGGTCTCGTTTCCGCCCGCCGCCGGTTGCGCCGCCAGCGTCATGCGCACTTCTCGCCCCCAGGCCGACACCATCATGCGTGGGGCAAACTGTCGGCCGGTCTCGAAAGCGCCGCGCATCGCCTTGCCGTCGATCGCAATCTGGCGGTTGCGGCCGGCTGCCGCCGCAAACCCGCGCACGAAGCGGGCGAAGGCCTCGGCGAAGCCTCGCGGATCGAGCTTGCGGAACAGGGCCGAGAAGGTGTCGTGCGAGGGAATGCCGTGCGCCAGCGTCAAGACCTGGCGAAGCATCTCCTCCTTCTCCTGAGCGAAACGCCACATGTCCGAGCAGTTCTTGGCGCCGCACAGCGAAGCCGCAACAGCAATGAACAGTATCTCGCAGAAATCGTGCCTGGAGTTCTGGTCCCTGGGATCGAGATGACCAAACAGTGCGATCAAGGTTTCCATCGAAGACTCCGCCAAATTGGAGTCCTCTCAAGAATCCACGATTCGCTTATTTGCAACCCAAATATGATCTACTCAAACGCGATTCCCCTGCCCCGAAGGGGGAGGGTGGCCGAGCGAAGCGAGGCCGGGTGGGGGTCGGAGATTAATGACGCAGTAAGACTCACCCGACTTGCTTCGCTACGCTCCGCTCCGCTCGCAAGTCGACCTCTCCCCGCAAGCGGGGAGAGGTGGAGCAAGCCGCGCATCCGAGCCAACCAACCGGATTCCGCATCACTCATCTGCTCCCCGCCAGCCCGGCGCGCCGGATCGCGTCGGCGCTCTGGATCGAGTCCGCGTCGAACATCTTGCGGAAGGCCGCGCCGGGCAGGTAGCGCGGCGTGGCATTGAGCCGTTCGGCGATCGCCTTGTACTCCTCGGCCGCGGCGGCCCGGGCGCAGGCCTTTTCCAGCGCGGCGACGATAGCGTCCGGCGTATTGGCGGGCGCGATGAGGCCGCCGGCGGTGAAGGCTTCGGCCGGGTAGC
>DATIPA010000043.1:0-25748 GCA_035472475.1 Xanthobacteraceae bacterium
TGCCCACCCTCGCGTTCGCACTCATCGCGCATGCCTCGGCCCAGGATTTTGTCGCAGCGCCGGGTACTCCCGCCAATCGCTTTCCCAAGCCGGAACGTCCGGTCGCGGATATCGTCAGCCCGATCTGGCACGACGAACAGGAGCGTGACGCCGCGGGCGAAATCCAGCAGGTTGTCGAACTGCTCGGGATCAGGCCCGGCATGACCCTCGCCGACGTCGGCGCAGGCAGCGGCTATTACGTGCTGCGGCTGGCGCCGATCGTCGGGCCCAACGGACGCATCTATGCCGAAGACGTCGTACCGGACTATCTGAGCAAACTGCGCAAGCGCGTTCGCGATCTCGGCCTGCAGAACGTCGTCGTCGCCCGCGGCGAGCCGCACGATCCGCGGCTGCCGGCGCGTTCGCTCGACGCGGCCATCCTGGTGCACATGTATCACGAGATCGCACAGCCTTTTGGCCTGCTCTACAACCTCGCGGGCGCGCTCAAGCCGGACGCCCGCGTCGGAATCGTCGATGCGATCGGTCCGACCGCAAAACACGGCACCCCACCGGAGCTTCTGCGCTGCGAATTGGCTGCCGTCGGCTATCGCGAAGTCGGCTTTCATCCGCTCGCGGGCAGCAATGCCTATCTGGAGATCGCGGCCCCGCCGTCCGATGAAGGCCGCACGCGACCGGAAGCGATCGCCGCGTGCCATGCGCAGTAGCCGACGTCCGCGCCGTGATCATTGACCGTGGCGGGCACCCGCGAAACAATCGATTCCCATCGCAATCACGACGGCGGTAGTTCCAATGCCCAAAACCATCGAGCACGTGCACTGGCCGGACGCCCCCGACATGTGGATGCCCTACGCGCCCGCCATCAAAGTGCGCGGCGGCACCACGGTCTACCTCGCGGGCGTCACCGCGGCCCCGGTCTATCACCATCATCCGCACCGGCCGGAAGAGTTCGACGGAATGCCCAAAAGCATGGAGGGGCAGGCGCGCGCCGCGCTCGAGAACCTCAAGCGTGGACTCGCGGCGGTCGGCGCCGGCTTCGCTGACGTGGTCGAAGCCGACCGGTTTGTCACCGATCTGACCGATCAGGACGCGCTCAACCGGGTCTGGGCCGAGTATTTCAGGGACGCCAAGCCCGCGACGACAACGGTTCAGGTGGTGCGGCTCGCAACCGACCCGCGCTGCCTGATCGAGATCAACGCGATCGCAGTCATCGATCGATCAGATGGATAACATGCCATGACGAAGCTGCACTGGTTCTGGCGCCGCTGCGTGTCACCAGCCGAAGAAAGACCAGACTACGTCTATTCGACCTACATTCCATGAGCCGACGGACCGGGTCGGTATCATATGCCACGATCGATTATTGAGACGCCGCGGCGGGGCCCACGCCGGCGCCGGCGGCCGACGGAATCGCACCGCTCCGATTGGCTTCCTCCTCCAATTGCAGCAGCGGCTTGGGACTGACCGTAATGGCGCCAATGAACGGCCGATCGTGCGCGAGCAGGACGTAGAAGGCGGCCGCAGCCGCCAGCGAGACCACATTGACCGCCAGGATCTGGAGGCGCGGGTGGTAGTTATAGATCAGCGCGACGGATACCTGCACGCTCACCATCAATGCCACCAGCGCGAACCACTGCGCTTCGGAGATCGAGGAACGCGCCATGTTCAGCCGCGCCAGGCGCGCGCTGCGCGCCTCGAAAATCTGCGGCAGGAGCATTGGTGTGATCGGTGAGGCATCCCCCTGGGCAATCTCGCTTGAGAGTTCGATGGTGAGGCCCGACAAAACCGCGTCCAAAGCCTTGAACACCGGATCGTCCATATCGGCCCGGTGCGCCATGGCCGGCCATTCATATTTGGCGGCTGCCTTGGCATAGGAGACGACCCGTTCCTTCAGCTTGGCGGCCCGCTCCGCCGGCAGGCCGTTCGCCAAGCCAAGAACGTTTTCCAACGCCAACGCCTCGCGGCGGACCGCACCTTGCGCCTGCTGCCAATCGTTCCAGACGCCGGCGGCGGAGAACGACAGCAGCAGCGCAAACAGCACGCTCGTGATCGTAGAGAGCTCGGGAACGTTAATGGGCTTGGCCGGATCCCAGCCGCGGAGTCGCAGTGTCACGCGAACCCCGCCCAGGATCAGCCAGCCAGCCAGCAGGCTGAGAGCGACCGTCACCGCGCAAAGAATCGGGAGCGGAAGGCTCTGGAGAAGATCGAGGAACGGCATCCGCCAGGCTCACGTTGTGGCGCCAACGATAGAGCACCGGCAGTTTCCCCGCGACGTCCGGCAGCGCCCAGCCAAACTACAAACGAAGCACGCAACCCCAATCTACAATAATTGTGCTTGAACGTTACCACTTTCGTCAAGGCTGGCGCACGCGCAAGCGCGCTCTGGCCAATCGCGGCCACGACGGAGCCCGGACAGCTTGGGTCGAGCGAAATTCGCGATCAGAAAAACGCGAAGGTGCGGATCTCGATGCTCTCGCGCGGCCGCGCGTTGGGCGGCGCGGTCGGATCGTCGAATGCGGTATGCGCGGTCCAGCGCGCGCGGCCGTCGGTGAGCGAGTCGTAGACCTTGAACACCAGCGCCTCGTCGCGCCGCATGCGCGGGAACCAGTACCAGCGATGCGCCGGATTGTATTTGATGGCGTAGGTCTGCCCGACCCGGTTCGGATAGCGTCGTTCGGAGATCACGAAGTCCTCGAACGCCACGCTGCGCGCGTCACAGATCGCGAGCGGGAAGGTTTCGACCGGGTGCCGGATCGGCCGCCACACCTGGACAATGGCAAAGCGGCGCCGCAACAGTTCGTCGGCTTCCGCCTGCGGAAACAGATCGCGCACGCGCTGCGGCCCCGACCATTCGGTGTAATCGTTATGGGCGCGCTGGACTACCTCGCGGATCTTGCGTTGCTCGCGCTCGGCGTCATCGGCGGTGCGCAGCGTGTGATCGAACACGACGACGCGTGATGCGCCGCTCTCGCGCTTCACCAGCGCTTCCATCTCCGGATAGTAGACCCTGCGGATTTCGTCTTCCTCAAAGAAGCTTTGCACCTTGGTGTCGTGACGCACAAAGTGGAAGCCCTCGCGCTCAAGCGCAAATTGATCGACGAAGGGGCGGCCGTTGTGCATGGCGACGCGGCGCGGATCGGCGACCGTGCTCGACCGGACATCGGTCGAACCAGGGCCGCCGGTGTAGGTGTATGGCTTCTCGCCAGTGTCGTGGTAATAGTTGATGTTCGCCTCGATGATGGCGGGTGCTTCCGGTTCAGCGAGTTGGACCATGGCGGGTCTCCTACGGTGTTCAGATCACGGCCTGGTGTATTGGGCAACGGCTGTGCGTTCAGCAATTGATAATAGGTAGCGCGTCAGGCGGCCGCCATAGCGGTCATCTGCCAAAGACAGCAAACGCCGCAACAGATTCTTCCCCGGGGCCAAGCCCGCAGAGGACAAACGCCTCGGCATGCCGCGGACTAGTGCCCCGAACCGGAAGTTCGCGCATACCATGCCGGGAGTCTTAGTGCGAACTTCGGGTTCAAAGGGGCACTAGAATCATAGCGTTGCTAGTGTCCTTTCGATTCCGAAGTTCGCGTCGAGCGTGCAGCAAGGTGTGGCGAACTTCGGAATCGGGACACTAACCCCGGTCGGCATCGACCCCGCTGGCCAGCAGCGCGTGCGATTCCTGCGAGCCGTCGAGCCGGCGCGAGATGCGGCGTTTGACCTGCCAACCGCATTCGCTGCGCGCGAGCTCCCAACGATTGGCGCTGCAACTGATGACGCGGTAGGCGTCGCCCTCGCGGCGGTAGAGCCGCGAGTGACAGGTCGCGACCGCGCGATCGCCATCGATGGCCAGGTGCGGCATGCTGACGATGTGGCCGCTGCCATGTGCGATCAGACCCTGGTGCCACTCACCCTCGAGCTCGCGCGCGATCTCGTCGCGGCCGGTCATTACGCGAGCATGAAGATCGTAAACTCCGTCCTCGGTCCACAAGCCGGTCGCGCGCTCGGTGCTTCCGCTGTCGGCCGCCGGACCGTAGGCCGCCATCAGCTGATAGATCGCAACCTGGTCTTCCAACAGCCTGATGCGGCGCTCCAGCGCAGCAAGCCTTGCATCGACATTGGCCATCTGGCCTCCTCCGTGTTGGTGCGCGGTTCGTTCACGCGACTATTTTGCACGGCTGCCACGCAGGCCGGATGATTGACCGACGGGCGCCCTTGTCGAGACTGCGCCGCGTGGGTCCGGTCAGCAAGGCATCGACGAGCATGAGCGAATTGGAACGCTGGGAAACCCGATTTTCTGCGCCCGACTTCGTGTTCGGAACCGAGCCAAACGTCTTCCTGCGCTCGCAAGCGCACCTGTTGCCCGCGCGCGGCAAAGCGCTCGCGGTCGCCGACGGCGAGGGGCGCAACGGGGTTTGGCTCGCCCAGCAGGGGCTCGATGTGCTCTCGATCGATTTCTCGCCCGCCGCGCAAGCCAAGGCCCGTGCGCTTGCCAAGGCGCGCAATGTCTCGCTCAGACTCGAGCTTGCCGACGTCATCGACTGGACCTGGCCGCAGGAGGAGTTCGACGTCGTCGCCGTCATATTCATCCAGTTTGCCAACCCGGCGCAGCGCGAGCGCATCTTCGCAGGAGTCCGGCGGGCACTGAAACCCGGCGGCCTCCTGCTGCTGCAGGGCTATCGGCCCGAACAGCTCAAGTACAAGACCGGCGGCCCGTCGGCGGTCGAAAACCTCTACACCGAAGCCATGTTGGCGGAGGCGTTCGCCGATTTCTCCGACCTTAGAATTCACGCGCACGACAGCGTCACGAGCGAAGGCAGCGGCCACGTCGGCATGGCCGCACTCATCGACCTGGTGGGGCGCAAGCGCGAGCGCGCGCAGGCGAGCCGCGACTAATCAGTATTGGCGTTGCTGTACCGGCGCCGGCGGCCGCGCACTCGGCGGCGGAGATGGCGCGCCGGGCGGAGCTGCTCCCCCCGGCGGCGCGGCCCTGACCGTGGACGTTTTGCCATCCGGTGTCGCAACCGTATCGCCAGGCTGCAAGGTCGGGTCATTGCTGGCGTCAAGTGTCACGAGGCCGATGGAATCCTTGCCGTTGCATGTGCAACCGGCGACCAGCTGCTTACGGTAGAGATAGGCGTTCTTGAGTTCCGCGTACCGGCTGCCGTCCTGGCCAATTGCAGTCTGGATTTCGTTGCCTCGGAAAATCCGCGTTTGGGTCGCCGGGCAGAAGGCGCTGCACAGCTGCGAGGGGCTCGCGGTCGGATGCGGCTGGAGCGGGAAATAGCGGCCGTCGCACAGGCGCACGCAAAATGCCTGGCCGCCCCCGTAGCCGGTGTCGGGGACGGTCCCGCCGGGCGCCGGCGCCTGCTGCGGCTGTTGCGGGGCCTGACGCTGGAATCCGCCGAACAGAAAATCGAACAGGTTTTGCGCGCGCGCCTCGACCCCCAGCACCGCGACCAACGCGGCGGCAGCGATCACAGGCCATAGCGAGATGCGCATTCGTATCATCTGGTTTCCCTGCCGCCGAATCCCGACGCACCGGGGATTTTACGACGAACGCCGGCTCGTGACCACACGCTCGGCGATCCTCCATTCCCGGGCACTCACACGCTGCGTATGCGGCCGCCCCGCCAAGCTTAGGAACCAGTGTCTGGCGAAACTTTGGCCGTAATCGCGGGCAAATTGTCGAGTTCCCATGGGGCCGAGGCATTATGCGGTGCCCCAAGCCGAAAACGACATCGGCATCATGATCAACAAGCATTTGCGACCATGCGAGGATTGACGCAAACTGGCCGGCGTCGCCAGGCGAGTACCGGAAGGCGCGTGATGAAATACCGCAAGCACGAGGCCAAGGACTATTCTCGCGCCCACATGCGCGGCATTTTCGCAGCCGCCAACACGCCGTTCCGGCCCGGCGACCTCGCGCTCGACGAGCCGGGGTTGCGCGCCAACATGCGGCACTGGATCAACGATCTTGCGATCGACGGGCTATTCGTCGCCGGCAAGCAGGGCGAGTTCTTCTCGATGAGCCTCGCGGAGCGCAAGCGCGCCTTCGAGATCGCGGTCGAGGAGACCGCCGGCAAGGCCCAGACCGTGCTGTCCTGCTCCGATCAGAACCTCGATGTCGTGCTCGAGCTTGCCCGCCACGCCGAGGCAATCGGCGGCGACTACATCATCGTGCACGCGCCGGTGCTGCATTTCCATCACGCGCACGACGACTGCGTGCGCGAATACTATCGCTATGTCGCCTCGCAGGTCTCAATCGGCATCGCGCTGTGGAGCCATCCCGACAGCGGCTATCTGCTCAGCCCCGAGCTTTGCGCCGAGCTCGCGGGCATCGAGAACGTGGTCGCGATCAAATACAGCGTCCCGCGCGAGATGTACGTGAAATTGACGCAGCTCGCCGGCGACAAGTTCCTGGTCTCGACCGCGTCCGAGGAGGAATGGTTCGACAACATCGTCGAGCTCGGCTGGCAGCTCTACCTGTGCTCGTCGCCGCCCTACACGCTGCAGACCGCCCTCGATCGCCGCATGCGCGAGTACACCGATCTTGCGATGGCCGGGAACGTGAAAGAGGCAAAGCGCGTGCGCGACAGCCTCAATCCGGTGCGCGAGGCAATCCGCAAGACGCGCCCGCCCGGCAAGCCCTACGCGCATCAGAAATACTGGCAGGAGCTGCTGGGCCAGGTCGGCGGTCCGGTGCGGCGACCGCTGGTGGAACTCAGTAAAGCCGAAAAGGCGGCGACCAGGGCCGCGTTCGAAACATGCGGTCTGCGCCTGGCCAAGAAGCCGCACGTCGTCGCCGCCGAATAGCCGCTAGATCTGCGAAAGGACCGACATGTTGCAACATCCGCGCTTTCGCTCGTTCAACTTCCAGCGCTGGATCGCCGAGAACCAGCAGTTTCTCAAGCCGCCGGTCGGAAACAAGCAGCTGTTCGACACCAAAACCGACATGACGGTCATGATCGTCGGCGGGCCCAACCAGCGCGTCGATTTTCATGACGATCCGGTCGAGGAATTTTTCTATCAGCTCAAGGGCGACATGGTTCTGAAGATCGCCGAAAACGGCAAGATCTACGACGTCCCGATCAAAGAGGGCGAGGTGTTTCTGATCGGGCCGCACACCCCTCATTCCCCGCAGCGGCCGATCCCGGGCTCGGTCGGCCTCGTGGTCGAAGGCACGCGGCGCGAGACCGATATCGACGGTTTTGAATGGTATTGCTTCAACTGCGGCGAGCGCGTGCATCGCGTCGAGGTGCAGGTCAAGGATATCGTGAAGGACCTGCCGCCGCTGTTCACCGCGTTCTACAACAACCCGCAGGCGCGCACCTGCAAGCACTGCGGCAGCGTGCATCCCGGCAAAGAGCCGCCGCCCGGATGGGTGGCGATGGACGTGACCGCGGCGGCGTAACCCTGCCATGGCGATTGGCACGACGGCCCGCACACCGGTTCTGATCGTCGGCGGCGGGCCGATCGGGCTCGCGCTTGCGGCCGATCTCGGACGGCGCGGCGTCGCCGCCATCCTGGTCGAGAAGAACGAAAACAAGCTCGGCCCTGCCAAGATGCTGGAAGTAAGCGTGCGGACCATGGAGTTCTGCCGTCAGCTCGGCATCGCTCACAAGGTTCGCAACTGGGGGTTCCCGCTCGACCATCCGCTCGACAACGCCTTCGTCACCGACATGACAAGTTACGAGATCGGGCGCATCCGGGTGCCGTCGCTCAGCGAGCGTAGCGATTCGGCCTTCAGTCCGGAGCGCGGCCTCATGTGCCCGCAGACCTGGTTCGATCCGATCCTGCAGGACTGCGCGCGGTCGTTCCCGCAGATCACGATTCGTCATGAGGTCATGCTCGAAAGCTTCGAGCAGGATCCGGCCGGCGTCACCGCGACGCTGCGCGATCAGCGCAACGGCGATGTCGAGGTCGTGCGCGCCGACTACCTGGTCGGCTGCGATGGATTTGCATCGACGGTGCGCGATCTGCTCGGCATCGGAATCCGCGGCGAGCGCCATATCGACTGGTCGATGAACGTCTATCTGGGCATTCCGAATTTCTCGGCCCAGCACGACAAGGACCCGGCCGTCCGCTACGTCTTCGTCGGCCCGGAGGGAACCTGGTCGTTCATCTCATTTGTTGACGGCAAGGACCTGTGGCGGCTGCAGGTCGTCGGCCTCGACGAGACTAAATTACAGAATGCTGACATTCCGGCGCTGGTGCGGCGCTTCATGGGACGCGACATCCTCTACACGATCGAGGGCAAGACGCTGTGGGTGCGCAAGCGCACAGTCGCCGATCGCTTCATGGATGGGCGCGTTTTTCTGGCCGGCGATTCCGCGCACGCCCACCCACCCAACGGCGGACTCGGCATGAACACCGGCCTGCAGGACGCGTTCGACCTCGGCTGGAAGCTCGCCGCCATGATCCAGGGTTGGGGCGGCCCGGCGCTGCTCGAGAGCTACGACCCGGAGCGGCGGCCGGCGTCGGCGCGTGCCGCCGAGGTGTCGCTCTCCAACTATCGGCGTCTGATCGACGGGACCAAGCACGCCGACATTCTGGCGCCGACACCGGCGGGCGACATCGCGCGGCGCGAAATCGGCGCTCGGCTCGTGCAAGAGAACATGAAATCCTGGCAGCCGACCGGCGTGCACCTCGGCTACATCTACCATCCCTCGCCGATCGTCGTACCCGACGACACGTCCAAGCCGGCCGACGATACGGTCGGCTACGTGCCGACGACGTTCCCGGGTGCGCGCGCGCCGCATTGCTGGCTCGAGCCCGGCCGCTCCACGCTCGATCTCTTCGGCCACGGTTTCGCGCTGCTCGTGTTCTCCGACGTCGCAACCGGCCCGCTCGAGCGCGCGGCCGCGGTTGTTGGGCTGCCGCTGAGCGTGCACCGCATTGCGTCGCCGTCGGCTGCCGCGCTCTATGGACGGCGCTTGCTGCTGGTGCGCCCGGACGGACACGTTGCCTGGCGGTCGGACGTCCTTCCCGAGAACGCCACGGGCCTGATCGACACCATCCGAGGCGCCGGCCCGCGCATTACAGCGCGACGCGCGCGGCGATCGCCGCAGCCGCGCCAAGCTGAAATGGCTTCCGCCGGAGATCCGCCCGCCTCACGCCGCGTCGCGGTCGAGTAGCTCGATTGACACGCCTTCGGGCGCACGCAGGAAGGCGACGCGCACGCCGGGCCGGACCGTTGTCGGCTCCATGGTGAAATGCACGCCCTTGGCCCTGAGGTCGGCGACCACGGCGTCGATGCCGTTGACGCGGAGGCCGAAGTGATCGAGCCCCTGATGGGGGTGAGGCGGCGCTGGACTGACATTGCTGCCGGCAGCGACCGGCATGATGAACACGTCAACCCCGCCGAGCTTGAGATCGATGCGCGGCTGTCCGCCTTGGACGCTGCGCAGGATCTGGGCGCCGAACATGCGCTCGTAGAACGCCGCGGTTGCCTCCGGATCGGGGCTGCGCAGATGCATGTGATCGTAGGTGAACTCGGCCATTTGAGCCTCCGGCGCTGGACCGCGCCAACACTAGGACGCGCGGACCGCAGACGCCAAGCGGCAGCTACGCAGGCCTGCGTGGCACCAGGAGATTACCGACCGTGATCTGCACCGGCTCGTCGTTCTGATTGAAGGTGGTCGTGCGCACCTTGACGAGGCCTTGGTCGGGACGCGACTTCGATGCGCGGACGTCCAGGATTTCGCTCACGAGATGGAGCTCGTCGCCCGGCTTCACCGCGCGCGGCCAGCGGAACTCGTCGAAGCCAAGCCCGATGATGCCGCCGGCCGGTTTGAGCTCGCCGGCGACCAGGAGCCGCATGGTGAGCGCGGCGGTGTACCAGCCGCTCGCCGCCAGCCCGCCGAACACCGTACTGCGCGCAGCCGCGTCCTCGAGGTGGAACGGCTGCGGGTCATACTCGGCCGCGAACGCGATCGCACTTGCCTTATCGACGCGTAGCCGCGGCGAGCGGTAGGTCTGCCCGACCGCGAAGTCCTCGAGGTAGTGCACGTTCATTTTGGCCGAGCGATCAATGCAGGCGCTCGACCGCAACCGCCGTGGCTTCGCCGCCGCCGATGCAGAGCGATGCAACGCCGCGCTTACCGCCCTTCTTCTCGAGTGCGTTGAGGAGCGTGACGATGATGCGAGCGCCGGTCGCGCCGATCGGATGCCCGAGCGCGCAGGCGCCGCCATGCACGTTGACCCGCTCATGATCGAGCGCAAGGTCGCGCATCGCCGCCATCACGACGACCGCGAATGCCTCGTTGATCTCGAACAGATCGACGTCGTCCTTCGACCAGCCGACCTTGCCCAGCAGCTTGCGGATGGCGCCGATCGGCGCGGTCGTGAACCACGCCGGCTCCTGGGCGTGGCTTGCGTGGCCGCGAATGACCGCCAGGACCGGAAGCCCTTCGCGCTCCGCGATCGACCGGCGCGTGAGCACGAGGGCGGCTGCCCCATCGGCATTCGCGCTCGAGCTTGCCGCGGTGATGGTGCCGTCGGGTCGGAACGCCGGCTTGAGGGTCGGGATCTTGTCGGGCGACACCTTGAGCGGGTTTTCGTCGCGTTTGACGGTAAGATCGCCGGCCTTGGCCGCGATCTTGACCGGCACGATCTCGGAATCAAAGGCACCGCTCTCGACCGCGGTCTTCGCCCGGCGCAGGGAGATTTCGGCGTAGCGATCCTGCGACTTGCGGTCGAACTGATACTGCTGCGCGGTGTCTTCGCCGAACGTACCCATGGAGCGCCCCTTTTCGTAGGCGTCCTCGAGACCATCGAGCGCCGCGTGATCGAAAATCTGTCCGTGGCCGAACCGATAGCCGGCGCGCGCCTGGCTCAACAGATAAGGCGCGTTCGACATGCTCTCCATGCCGCCGGCGACCACGATCTCGGCCGATCCCGCGGTAATGAGATCATGACCAAGCATCACGGCCTTCATGCCGGAGCCGCACACCTTGTTGATGGTGGTGGCGCCGGTCGCATCCGGCAGGCCCGCGCCGCGTGCCGCCTGACGCGCGGGGGCCTGGCCCTGGCCCGCCGGCAGGACACAGCCCATCAGGACTTCGTCGATGCGCTCGGGCGCGAGGCCGGCGCGTTCCACCGCAGTCTTGATCACGGTTGAACCGAGCCGTGGAGCGGCAATCGGCGAGAGCTCGCCCTGGAAACGGCCAAGCGGGGTGCGCACCGAGGCGGCGATGACGACGGGATCGCTTCGTTCACTCATGGGGTTCTCCGGTCACGAGGGCGCCGGCGATGCCACCTGCGAGTTCGCATCACATGGCATGACGTCGCATATTGATGACGATCGTAATCAATAAAATGAGGCCCGCGGCGCCGGTTGTCAAGCAGGCCTCCCATGCGTCAGTTGACGAGATTGCATAGCGCTTCGGCATTGGTGCACTCGATCGCGCGCATTTCATCGGGCGTGAAGCGGAGGCGTCCGAGCTGATCGATCGTCGACTTCGCCAACAGGAACGGGTGATCGGTGCCGAATAGCAGGCGGCTCGTCGGCATGATGGTGCGCACTGCCGCCATCGCGGGCTCGTTGGTGGCACTCACCACGTCGAAGTTCAAGCCTTGCAGGGCGCCGGCTATTCCGTTCGGCAGCCAAGCCGCCTTCTGGTCCGGCGTCAGCCGCCGCAGCAGGCCGGCTTCGATCCGGCGGGCCAGCATGAACACGGTGCCGCCCGCGTGCGGGAAGATGAACTTGATGTTGGAACAGCGGGCGAGTGTCCCGCTCGCAACCAGGCTGGCGATCGTGCGGGTGGTGTCGAACACGAATTCCATGGTCGGTTTGGCGAACCACGGATTGTCGATTCGCCCGCTGGTGTTGGCGACCGGATGCACGAACACCGGCGCGGCGCGCCGATTGAGCTCGTCCATCACCGCCGCAAAGCTCGGGTCTCCGAGCCACTTGCCGGCGTAGCTCGAGTGCAGTCCGATCCCATTGAGCTTGAGTACGTCGAGCGCGTGCTTGATCTCCGCGAACGCGCCGGCTTCGTCCGGCAGCGGGATTGGCGCAAACGCGCCAAAGCGCCCGTTGTGGTCGCGCATCATCTGCGCGGCCAGTTCGTTGAACTCGCGCGCCGCCTCGCGCGCTGCGACCGCATCGCCGAACCAAAGGCCGGGACTCGTCAACGAGACCATGACGGTGTCGATCGCATGGGTCTCCATCATCGCCAGTGCCCGCTCGGGCGACCAATCGAGATACATCGATGACGGGAAGTCGGGCGAATCCTCGATCAGCGCGTCGAGCATCCGCTTGGTGAATTGCTTCGGGTAGATGTGTTGATGAACGTCGATGCGCCGGCGCTTGCGGGAGCCGGCCGGTGTCGCCTCGGGCATGTCGTGTCCTCCTATTTTTTCTTGTGCTTGCGCGGCGGGTCGCGCGGTTCGGCGCGCTTGGCGCCTTGAAACAGGTGCCGGACTGCGCTCACGCCGACAATCCCGCACAGCACCGCGCCGACCGCGAGATAGAGCCAGCCGGAATCGAGCATCAGTTGGAACGCAGCGTTGTCCATATTTGATGATCCTTATCCTCAGCTGGCCAAACTCAACCACGACCGATCAAGTGGCGATAGCGTCTTGCCGGCGGTCTTGGCAGTCCAATAGGTCTTGGCGTCCGACTTGCGGCCGCAGTCGAGCAGGCTGCGGAAATAGGTCTGACGGAACAGATCGACCTGCGCGTCACTGCCGCCGACGACCGTCACGTTTGCCATCACAGGATCGAGCAATTCAGCGCTGCGCGCGGCCTCTCCGCGCGCATAAGCGGCGCAGGCGTCGATCAATGCGCGGCCGACCGGCGCCCAGCTGCGCGTCGCCTCGGCGTCGCCACGGCGGGCGCGTTCCGCAACCCGCGCCCGCAGCTGCTCGAGCGCGGATGTGCGCCCTGCCCGCGCCAGCGCAAACGCGAAATGCGCGTCGAGGAACGGCATGTAGTGCTCTTCGATGTGGCTCTCCGCCCGATCGGCAAGCTCCGGCCAATAATGGTCGACGCGTTCGCCCGCCATTTCGACCCGCCACAGCAACGCGATCGCGTCTGCCTGTTCGACCACGAGATCGCGCGTAATCCCCCAGACGTGGTGTGCAAAAACGTCGAGCGCGCTCGCGCGGTCGAGTTCGGCGACATGCGCGACGCCGAGGTGCCACGCGTTATGGCAGTGGATGACGCGCCCCATACTCATCCAGATCGGCAAAAAGCCTTCGAGAATGCGGACGCCTTCGTGCCGTTCGTCCCGGCGGAGATAGATATGCGCCACGCAATGATGCGCCCACGGGTTGCGCGGTTCGATCTCGAGCGCCCGCTCGACGGTGCGCCGCGCACCCTCAACGTCGCCGCACAGCTCCTGTGCGAACGCGAAGCTCGCCAGAAAATCCGGATCATCGGCATTCGCGTCCGCGAGCCGCGCCATGTGCCCGCGAAAACGCTCGCCCTCGTGCTGCTGGCCGAGGACGTAATACAGAAACTCCGCGATCTTCGCCGCCAAGAGATCGCGCGGCCACGCCCGAGTAATGTCCTCGAGGACCGCGACCGAACCGAGGTGGTCCTTGCGGCCCCACAACGTCAAGGCACGGTGGAGCTGCCGCTCACGCTCGGTCGCCGACGCCAGCAAAGGCTGGGCCGCGGCAAGATACCCAGCCGCGGCCTGATCGGCGGCAGCGGTCTGCCCGAACAGGCAAAACGATGCCGCGCCGAGCTGGATCATCGGTGAGCCCGGAAACGACTTGGCATCTTCCAGAATGGCTTCCGCGCCGCGGTCGATACGCGCGAGCCGCGCCGTGAACCAGTCGATCGATGCGATCTCGGCATCGGACTGGGCGGTGATCGGCAACCCGCGCCGGTCGAATGTCATTCGGCCATTCTCCTAGCAGCAGCGTCGGGATAGGATTTGCCAAAAAGCGAGGGAGGTGCGCCGTGAGGATAAGCTGGCCTACCTTATTGCTTGGCCTGTTTTTGGCAACGCCGGCGCTCGCGCAGGACAAACCGGAACTGGCGAAGGTGCGGCTCGCGGTTGGCGGTCAGGCCGCGCTTTATTATCTGCCGCTGGTCGTCACGGATCGGCTCGGCCTGTTTCGAGACGCCGGCGTTGGCGTCGAGATCTCGGATTTCGCCGGCGGCTCGCGCTCGCTGCAGGCGCTGGTGGGTGGCAGCGCGGACGTGGTGGCTGGCGCGTTCGATCACACGATCCAGATGCAAGCCAAGAACCAGCCGGTGGTGGCGGTGGTCGAGCTCGGTCAATTCCCGGGCTTCGTGCTCGCGCTGCTCAACGCCAGGGCCGGCGCCTACCACAGCCCGGCCGATCTCAAGGGCATGAAGATCGGCGTGACGGCGCCGGGCTCAAGCACCCATTTCATGGCGCTGCAGCTCATGGCGAAGAGCGGGCTCAAACCCGACGACGCATCGTTCCTCGGCGTCGGCGCCACCGCGACCGCGGTCGCAGCGGTCAAGCGCGGGGAGATCGATGCGATCGTCAACACCGACCCGGCGGTCGCGCTGTTGCAACGGGAGGGGTTGATCAAGATTGTCGCCGACACGCGCTCGCGCGACGGCACCCGTGAGGTCTACGGCGGGATCTATCCGGCCGCGGTGATGTACGCGACGCCGGCATTTATCGATAAAAATCCGCGCACCATCCAGGCCCTGGTGAATGCATTCGTGCGCGGCCTTGCGTTCATGCAGAGTCATTCGCCGGAGGAGATCGCCGCCGTCGTTCCGGAGGACTATGCGCTCGGCGACAAGCCGCTTTATATCCAGGCGATCAAGAACAGCCTGCCGATGTATTCCCGCGACGGGCGTTTTTCGAACGAGGGCGCCGAAACCGCGTACCGCGTGCTCAAAGCGTTCGACCCTGCCGTGCGCGACGCAAAGATCGATCTCGGTACGACCTACACTGATCGGTTCGTGGAGCAGGCACACGCCGCCAACTAAAAGCTTTCGGCGGCCGGTTCACTCGATCTTCAGGCCGAGGCGCGAGATGACGCCCGCCCACTTGGTGGCCTCGCGATCGATGTCGGCATCGTATTCGGCGGGCGACGAGATCAGCGGGTCCCCTCCCTCGGCCGCGATGCGCTGTTTGACCTCGTCGGTCGAGACCAACGCGCGTAGGGCCGCATTGAGCCGGTTGATCACGGGCGCGGGGGTGCCTTTGGGCGCCAACAGCCCGTAATGCAGAACCGCTTCGAAGCCCGGGATGCCGGACTCCGCTACGGTCGGAACATCGGGGAGCAGGCTGAAGCGGGTGAGGCTTGTGACCGCCAGCGCCCGCAGGTTACCGGCCTCGATATTGCTGATCGCCGGGGGCAGCACACCGAACGCCACCGGAATGTGGCCGCCAACGAGATCGTTCATCAGCGGCGCCGTACCCTTGTAGGGCACGATCTGCAGCTCGGCGCCCGCCGTCGACTTGAACAGCTCGGCGCAAAGATATCCTCCGGTTCCGATCGCGGAGGTTCCCATGTTGAGCTTGCCGGGGTCCCGCTTGGCGAGGCTGATCAGATCAGCCACGGACTTGGCGGGAAACGCCGGATGCGCAATCAGCGCAACCGGCATGGAGGCGATCAGCCCGATGCCGGAAAAGTCCTTGCGGGGGTCATAGCCGGCGTTGGCATAGAGCGAGGGATTGATCGAGATGGTGCCCGTATGGCCGAGCAACAGCGTATAGCCGTCGGGAGCCGCGCGGGCGACGGCGCGGGTGCCAATGTTCCCAGCGCCGCCGGCGCGGTTGTCGACGACCACCTGCTGACCAAGGGCCGCCGACAGCTTTTCGCCAACGATACGCGCCATCGCGTCGACACCGCCACCAGGCGGATACGGCACGATCAACGATATCGGTCGCGTCGGGTAATCTTGCCCAGCTGCTGCGCAGCCGAGACCGACCGCGAGCAGTACACCAATTAGGCAAGAACGCATGCCCTACGGGCGATTAATGAACACTTTCCACGTGTTGCAGACGCGTAATTTCGTCCTTCACGTACAACTTGCGGCGCTTGAGTTCCCTGAGCGTCAGATCGTCTGTCGATGGGTGAAGCAGGGCTTCTGCGATCTGTTGTTCGAGTGCTTCGTGTCTTTTCTGCAGTTCCATAAGATGCGACTGCATCGACATATGGGAAACCTCCAGGGCTTCGGCTTAACACCTTATGGTGCCATGAGCCCTGCGGAATGTCGATAAAACAATCATGTTGCAAAGCAGCAATGTTTTCCCGGAATTCGATACCTGTGGACAGCCTGTTTGAGCGGCTCGCTTGCTGGATTTGCGGAGACGCAGGATACTTCGCGTGGCGCCGGCAGGCCTGAAGGACCGCGAGGCAGCGGCATGGACATGCGGCGGCGATGACCAAGGAGGAAGAATCCGAACTCCGGGCGCAACTTGCGCGGCTGAGACAGGAACATCGCGACCTCGACGCGGCGATCGAAGCCCTGCAGGGAACGCCCAGCTCCGACATTATCCAGGTGCAGCGGCTGAAAAAGCGCAAATTGGCTCTGCGAGACCGCATTACCTTCATCGAAGACCAGCTCACCCCGGATATTATTGCGTAGGCGCCGGCAGTTCGGTAGCCGGAAAGCGAAGCATTCGAATCGGCGCCGGTTTGGTGCGCCTGAGCCCTCAACCCCGCCGAAGTCAGGCATGACCCGTCAGATCAAGACCAGAACCGTCGCCCGCGCCAGGAAGAAGGCAAGATCTGCAGACAAACCTGTTGCGATCATCATGGGAAGCCAATCCGACTGGCCGACCATGAAACATGCGGCCGAAATCCTTAACGAACTCGGCGTCGGGCATAAGACCCTGATCGTGTCGGCGCATCGCACGCCAGACCGGCTCTACGAATTTGCAAAATCGGCCCGCCGAAGTGGCTTCAAGGTCGTGATCGCAGGCGCCGGAGGAGCGGCGCATCTGCCTGGAATGACGGCAGCGCTCACGTCGCTGCCGGTGTTCGGCGTGCCCATGAACACAAGCGCGCTCGAAGGCAAGGATTCGCTACTCTCGATCCTGCAAATGCCGCCCGGCGTGCCGGTCGGCACGCTCGCCATCGGCAAGGCCGGCGCGATCAATGCCGGCCTGCTTGCTTGCGCTGTTCTGGCTCTGGCCGACCCTGCGCTGGCCAATCGCCTGGACGCCTGGCGCGCGCGCCAGACCGCCGCGGTTGCAACCACGCCGAGCGATTGATTATTCGGCATGCTCCGACTGGACGCGACCATCGGCATTCTGGGCGGCGGGCAGCTCGGCCGCATGCTGGCGCTCGCCGCCGCTCGCCTCGGCTTCAAGTGTCATGTGTTCTGTCCCGAGCCGGCATCGCCGGCGTTCGACGTCGTGCGACGGGTCACCGAAGCCGATTACAGCGACATCGCTGCGCTTGCCCGTTTCGCCGATGACGTCGATGTCATCACGTACGAGTTCGAGAGCATTCCGGCCGCCGCAGCCGCGTTTCTAGCCGCGCAAAAGCCGGTGCTGCCCGATCCCCGCGTGCTCGCAACCACGCAGGACCGCCTCGTCGAGAAGGAGTTCATTGCATCGCTCGCAATCCCGACCGCGCCCTTTGGGGCGGTCGCCTCGGCCCAGGAGATCGCGACGACGCTTGACAAGGTCGGCCACCCCGCCGTGCTGAAGACGCGCCGGTTCGGGTATGACGGCAAGGGACAGGCCCTGATCCGCCGGGCGAGCGAGGCGCCGGCGGCGTTCCAGGCGATCGGCGCCCAACCGGCGATCCTCGAGGCGTTCGTGGGCTTCGAGCGCGAGATCTCGGTGGTGGCGGCGCGCAGCGCGGACGGGCGCATCGAGTGTTTCGACCCGACCGAGAACGAGCACCGCGATCATATTCTCAAGGTGTCGCGCGTGCCGGCGACCATTGCGCCGCGCGTCGCCGAGGAAGCCCGCGGCATCGCGGCCCGCATCGCCCAGGCGTTCGATTACGTCGGCGTGCTCGCGGTCGAGTTGTTCGTGATGCCGGAGGGCTCGGCCGCCCCGCTGCTTGTGAACGAGATCGCACCGCGCGTGCACAATTCCGGACATTGGACGATCGACGGCGCTTCGGTCTCGCAGTTCGAACAACACATCCGCGCGGTTGCCGGATGGCCGCTTGCGACACCCGTCCGCCACGGGCGCGTGGAGATGATCAACCTGATTGGAAGCGAAGTCGACGATTACGTGAAATGGCTCAAGACGCCGGGCGCGCGCGTGCATCTCTACGGCAAGACTGCAGTCCGTCCGGGGCGCAAAATGGGGCATGTAACGCGGATTTTCGAGGATTAGAGGCGGCTCTAGCCAGGCTCACAAGTTCGAAGATGCGCGCCGTTACGATGGACTTCTCGCCATGTTTCTGGTAAACGCCGCGCCAAATTGCGGGCCCGTGACGCGGGCTTTGGCTCATCAGGATCAATTTTCGAGAGGACGACGCGTGCAGGTTTTGGTTCGTGACAACAATGTCGATCAGGCCCTCAAGGCGCTGAAAAAGAAGATGCAGCGCGAGGGCATTTTCCGCGAGATGAAGCTTCGCGGTCATTATGAGAAGCCCTCGGAGAAAAAGGCGCGTGAACGGGCGGAAGCCATCCGCCGCGCACGCAAGCTCGCGCGCAAGAAGGCGCAGCGCGAAGGTCTCATTCCAGGCAAGCCCAAAATCGTGAAGCCCGGCTTCGGCGGTCGCGGTGGCGCGGGCGGCCCCGGTGGACCGGGTCGCGGGCCCGGCGGGGGACGCGGCGATCGGCCAAGCTTCGGGGGCCGCTGATCGCACTCGGGCGACGCGGCTGTATACGCGGGCGGGTCATACCCGCCCGCGATTGATTCTCAGGCCTGATACGGGACTCGACCGGAAGCCGCGGACTTAGCGCAGGCGCTCGGGCAGCACCGAGTGCAGCCCGCCGAGGATATTTTCCACGATGTTTTTCTCGCGCGGCGGCGCTTGCGGCTCGGGCTGCGGTGCCGCGGCCGTTTCCGGGGGCGGCGGCATGTCGTCCCCGTCCGCCATCGGAATGTCGGCGAGATTGGCCCGGTCGCTCCGGTAGACGCGGAGCGGATTGCGGTCATGCGGAGCCACCTGGGGCGGCGGTGGCGGCGGCGAAGCGATCGATGCTGGGGAGGCGATCTCGCGCGGCGGATCCATCGGCGGCGGCGCCATGGGCGCGACGGCGGCCGTGCTGGTCGCCGGGGGCTCGGTCACCGGAGACACCGACGCCGTATCCTGCGCCGAAGGTGGCGAGGGGGGCGTTGGCGGCAGCGGGACCATGGCTGTGGTTGGCGCCGGGGCGCTTGGCTGGACCGGCGGTGTCGATGACCGTGACTTCGGGATTGCGGCAAGCGCCTTTTCGGCACGTTCGAACACGTTCTCACGCGCGGGCGGCAACGGCGGGTTGCTCGCGGCCTTGCCGACGTCGCTCGACTGGCGCGCCGATTTTCCCGTGCTGGCTGGGGAGACGGTCGCGGTAACGGGCGCTTCCCCGGACGTGGCCGGGGCATCAGCGCTCTTGGTACCGATCAGCCGCGTGGCGCTGGCCGCCTTGGGCGCATCAGTGGTCACCTGCGCGGCGGGCGGCGTCACGTCCGTTTTGCCCGATGGCCACAATTGGTGCACCACGAACGCGCCAATTACCGTTGCGGCAACAGGTGGCGCGATCTCAAGTGTGAACTTCATGAGCCACTTCATCATCGCCACGATCCGGATGAGATTTTCCCCGAGTCCCCGGCCATAACCCTACCCGCGTTTGCGGCCTATTGAGGGCACAAACCGGGAAAATTCCTGCAAAGTCGGCCGTTCCCGGCCGCCACCGGCCCCCGCAACCGCAACCGCAACGGAGTATAGATCAGACCAGCGGCGGCATTTCGAGCGCGTTGGAATGTGGTGAATCAATTCCCTCCGCAGCTACGCGGCCCGCGCGACGACACGACGCAGGGGCGGCGCGCAAGCGCCCGCTCACAGCTTGCGCAGGAAGGCTCGCACCGCATCGAGCGCGCCAAAGGCGTCGAGGTTGTTGTGGGCGCCATCGGGAAACCGCACGAATTGCTTGGGCGCCGTTGTCAGGGCGAAGAGTTCCTCGCCGTATTCGATCGGCACGGTTGCGTCGCGCTCACCATGCATGATCAGCACCGGCGCGGTCACGCGCGCGATGCGTTCGTCCGAACGAAACTGATCCTTCAAGAGAAGTCGCACCGGCATGAACCAATAGATCGCAGCCGCCACGTCTGCGGTCGATGTGAAAGGCGATTCCAGGATGACGCCGGCCACCGGGTGCTCGGCTGCGAGCGCCACCGCAACCCCGGTTCCGAGTGATTCGCCCCACAGCACAATGCGGTTTGCATCGTAGCGCTCGGTCGCGAACCGGTACGCCGCCGTTGCGTCGCGGATCAGGCCGTCCTCGGTCGGGCGGCCGGTGGAGCCGCCGAACCCGCGGTAGCTCAGGGCAACCAGCCCAGTGCCGTCTGACATCAGTTCTGCAAAGCGTGCGGCGCGGGTGTGCAGCGCGCCGGCATTGCCGTGGAAATAGAGGACGACCGGCTTGTTGGCTTGTGGCGGCCGGTGCCAAACGATCACTTGCTCGCCGTCGCTCGTATCGAGCCTCACCTCCTCGGCCCGCGGCAAGCCGGCGGCGGCCGGCGTCGTGCGCGATGCGTCCGGAAAGTACAGAAGCGCACGCTGCCCGAAATACATCAGGGTGCCGATCGCGGCGTACCCGCCCGCAGCTAATGCCAACAGCCAGAACAGTATCTTCATCCTGCATGCAACGCGGGCTGCAAATCGCTGGGATCGATTGAAACGATATCCGCGGCAAATCTGAGGTAACACCACGCCCGACCTGCCGTGAGGGACCAGTCGCGCTTAGCGCCGCCGCCTCAGCCGAGCGCCTTGACGATCCCCTCGGTCATCTTCTTGGCGTCGCCGAACAACATCATGGTGTTGTCGCGATAGAACAACGTGTTGTCGATGCCCGCGTAGCCCGATGAGAGCGAGCGCTTGATAAACATGACGGTGCCCGCCTTCCACACTTCGAGAACCGGCATACCGAAGATCGGCGATTTTGGATCCTCCTTGGCGGCCGGGTTGGTCACGTCGTTAGCGCCGATCACAAATGCCACATCGGCCTGGGCGAACTCGGAATTGATATCCTCGAGCTCGAACACTTCGTCATAGGGAACGTTGGCCTCCGCCAGCAGCACGTTCATGTGTCCGGGCATGCGGCCGGCCACCGGATGGATCGCGTATTTGACCTCGACGCCTTCGTGCTTGAGCTTGTCGGCCATCTCGCGCAGCGCATGCTGCGCCTGCGCGACCGCCATACCGTAGCCGGGCACGATAATCACCTTGCCGGCGTTCTTGAGAATAAACGCTGCATCGTCGGCCGAGCCCTGCTTGACCGGGCGCTGCTCCACATCGTGCGCGGGGCCCGCAACCTCGCCGCCGAACCCGCCTAGAATCACCGAGATGAACGAGCGATTCATGCCCTTGCACATGATGTAGGACAGGATCGCGCCCGACGAGCCGACCAGCGCGCCGGTGATAATCAAGGCCGTATTGCCGAGCGTGAAGCCAATGCCGGCAGCCGCCCAACCCGAATAGGAGTTGAGCATCGAGATCACGACCGGCATGTCGGCACCGCCGATCGGAATGATGATCAGGACGCCGAACAGAAATGCCGCCAGCGCCAGCAACCAGAACGCCAGATGCTTCTCACTGACCGCAAACCAGCCGATCAGCGCCACGATCGCAAGGGCGAGCGCGAGGTTTATGGCATGGCGTGCCGGCAACATGATCGGTTTGCCGCTCATGCGGCCGGACAGCTTTAGGAATGCGATCACCGAGCCGGTGAACGTGACGGCGCCAATTCCAGTGCCGAGCGACATTTCGACGAGGCTCTGGCCGTGGATGTTCCCAACGCTGCCAATACCGAACGCGCTCGGCGCATAAAGCGCACCGGCCGCGACCAGCACCGCGGCCAACCCGACCAGCGAATGGAACGAAGCGACGAGCTCGGGCATCTGCGTCATCGCCACGCGCCGCGCGATCACCGTGCCGATGCCGCCGCCGAGCCCGATGCCGACGACGACTAGGATCCAGGACACGAGCCCAGCGGGCGGATGCGACGCCAGCGTCGTGAGCACGGCGATAACCATGCCGGCGATGCCGAACATGTTGCCGCGCCGGCTCGACTCCGGGCTCGAGAGCCCGCGCAACGCCAGAATGAAGAGCACGCCGGCCACCAGATAGAGCAGCCCTTGCAGATTGGCGTTCATGCTTGGGCCCCCTGCCCTGTTGTCCTGTGAGGCGTTGCGACGTCAGGCCGTTGCACTGAGCGCAGCGAACGAAAGGCGCGCGCAGCGGTCACTTTTTCTTCTTCGTGTACATGGACAACATGCGCTGGGTCACCAGGAAGCCCCCGAAGATGTTGACCGAGGCGAACACGAGGGCGACGAAGCCGAGCGCACGCGCCCAGATCGGACCACTATCGTTGGCGGCCAGTGCGACACCCACCGCCAGCAGCGCGCCGACGATGATCACCGAGGAAATCGCATTGGTGACCGACATCAGCGGCGTATGCAGCGCGGGTGTCACCGACCAGACCACGTAGTAGCCGACGAACACCGCCAACACGAAGATCGAGAGGCGAAACACGAACGGGTCAGCGACCGATGCCACGTGGTCCATGACGTGCCTTTCTTGCTGGCGTGGGTTCGGGCGAGGAACCTAGTGCGGTGGATTTGACGGTTTTGGTTGGAAGTTCGGATGAATGACGGCCCCGTCGCGGGTCAGCGCGGTCGCTTTGACGATCTCGTCATCCCAGTTCACGGCCAGCGCCTTGGTCTTCTTGTCGACCAGCAACTCGACGAAGTTGAGCAGGTTGCGCGCATAGAGGCTCGAAGCCGATGCAGCGAGCCGCCCCGGAACGTTGCGGTAGCCGACGATCTTCACGCCGTTGATGTCGGTCACCTGATCCGGCTTGACGCCTTCGACATTGCCGCCACGTTCGACCGCAAGGTCGACGATCACCGACCCGGGGCGCATCGATTGCACCATTGCGGCTGAGATCAGCCGCGGCGCCGGCCGGCCGGGGATGAGCGCGGTGGTGATAACGATGTCCTGCTTCTTGATGTGCTCGGCCACCAGCGCTGCCTGCTTTTCCTGATACTCCTTCGACATTTCCTTGGCGTAGCCGGCGGCCGTCTCCGCCTGCTTGAACTCCTCATCGTCGACAGCGACAAATTTCGCGCCGAGGCTTTCGACCTGCTCCTTGGCGGCTGGCCGGACGTCGGTCGCAGTGACGATCGCGCCGAGCCGGCGGGCGGTCGCAATCGCCTGGAGTCCGGCGACGCCGGCGCCCATCACGAACACCTTGGTCGCCGGCACCGTGCCGGCGGCCGTCATCATCATCGGTAGCGCGCGTCCGTAGTCGGCCGCGCCGTCGATCACCGCCCGATAGCCGGCAAGGTTTGCTTGACTGGACAAGACGTCCATGGCCTGCGCGCGCGTAATGCGCGGCATCAGCTCCATGGCGAAGGCCGTCACGCCGGCTTTCGCCAGGGTGCCGAGCGCGGCCTCGTTGCCGTATGGGTCCATGATCGCGATGACTAGCGCGCCTTTCTTGTAGCCGGCCACTTCCGCCTCGCCCGGCCGTCGGACCTTGAGCACAATGTCCGCGCCGTCGATGGCATTGGCCGACACGGTCGCGCCCGCAGCCGTGTAATCGGTGTCCAGCACTCCGGATTTGATACCTGCACCCGCTTGGACCGTCACCTCGGCGCCGAGCGCGGTGAGTTTTTTGACGGTATCAGGCGTTGCGGCGACCCGCGGCTCGGCGGGATCGACTTCACGCGCGACAGCGATCCGCATGTCTCTGGTCACCCGTGACCCAGGCCGAAGGCCGCAAGGGCGAGCAGCGCAAGCGCGAGGACGACCAAGCCCGGCCCATGCGAATGGGTGGCAAGACCGTAGAACGCCGTGATCACGGCGAGCAGGATGATTACGCCGGCGGCCCACCAAACTTCCAGCACGCCGCCGACAGTAAGCGCGATCAGGATGCTCGCCAGGCAGACGAGCCCGACGCTGGCAAACAGCAGGAACCCCTCGTAGGTGCCCTCGTGCTCCTCGTAGTCGTTGCCGGTTGCGGTCGCGTACTCGACCTCGCCGTGGTCGGCCATTTATCCCTCCAACGGTGATCAGGGCGCGGAAGTAGCGCAAATGTGCGCGTAGGGCAACGCTGACCCGTTATATCGAACGCTAAAGCCCGACCTTTGCGAGCGCGGCGGCCTGACGCGCCGTGACATGCGCGAGCGAAAACTCCTCAATGGCCGCGTTGAACAAACAATGGAAATTGAGTTCGGCACCAAGGTGCAGGAACACACCGCCGAGGCCGATCGCGGCGCGATCCATGAACACGAACTCGCGCGGTACGGTGACCGGACCCTTCTGGCGCAACGCCTGATGCACTCGGAACGCCTCGCGCCGACCGTACTCCGACGGCTTGACCCCATCCGCGATCGTGCGCACGCGGTCGTCGAGGAGGGGGCCGTAGATGAACCGTGCCCAAATGTTGAGCGTTTCGATCAGGTCGCGGTTGAGGCGGCGAAAACCCCAGGTCTCGTAGGCGTTCACGACCAGGGCCTCATCGCCTTTGAGCAGCCCGTGATAGAGATCGACCACGCCGCCGACGAACCTGGCGGGGAAAATGCGAATACAGCCGTAGTCGAGGAGATTGATCCCCCGCGGCTCGCCATCGGCCACGAAAGCGGTGTAGTTGCCGAGGTGCGGATCGCCGTGAATAACGCCGTAACGGCTGAACGGAAACCACCAGGCTTTGAACATCGCGGTCGCGAGCCGGTTGCGGATCTCGAGGCTGTCGCCCTTGTGGGTTAGAAGCTTGGTGCCATCGAGCCAGTCGAGCGTGAGCAGCCGGTGGGTCGAGAGGTCCGGCCAGACCTGCGGTACCCGCACCTCGGGCACGTCCGCCAGCAACGCGCGGTAGAGCCCGACATGACGGGCCTCGCGCGCGTAATCGAGTTCCTCGCGCAGCCGCGCGGCGATCTCCTTGCCCATCTCGGATGTGTCGATCACCGGATCCATGCGCCGGTGCAGCGCGAACAGCCAGTCGAGCTGGCGCAGGTCAGCCTCGACCGCCGACTTCATGTCCGGGTACTGGAGCTTGCAGGCGAGCTCGAAGCCATCATGCGCGCGTGCACGATGCACCTGGCCGAGCGACGCGGCCGCCGCCGGTCTGTGCTCGAAGCTCGCGAAGCGCGCCAGCCAATCAGGGCCGAGCTCCGCCGACATCCGGCGTTTGACGAAGGCCCAGCCCATGGGGGGCGCCTCGCTCTGGAGCTTGGCGAGTTCCACCGCATATTCGGCCGGCAGCGCATCGGGGATTGTCGCCAGCAATTGGGCGACCTTCATGATCGGCCCTTTCAGACCGCCGAGCGCCGCGGTGAGTTCGGCGGCATTCTTGGCGCGGTCGAGCCGCAGGCCGAATACGCGATTGGCCGCAACCCGCGCCGCAACGCCGCCGACGTTGGTGCCGACGCGGGCGTAGCGTGCCGCACGCGCAGAGAAACGGTTTCGTTCGCTGTCGTCCAAGTCGGACCTCGTGGGGCGCAACCTAAGCTGCCCGTTATCTAATACGGCGCAAGGATGTCGATAAGGGGAGTACGCCGCGGTGATCGCAAGCGATCGGGGCGGTCGCCGCGGTGACCGTCGTTGATCCTGCGGATGCAGCCGCGGGTCAGCTGAGACTTTCGAGCTCTCCGATCATGCGCTCGATGAGCGAGAGGCCGCCCTGCCAGAACGAGGGA
>DATIPA010000044.1:0-15493 GCA_035472475.1 Xanthobacteraceae bacterium
CGCTCTACCGTGGCTCGAAGCCGGTGATGTGGTCGGTGGTGGAGAAGACCGCGCTGGCGGAAGCCGAGGTCGAGTACGAGGATTACGTCAGCGATACGGTGTGGGTGAAGTTTCCGGTGCAGCAATCGTCGGCACCGGCGCGCGATCCTGCTCTGGCGGGCGCGTCGGTCGTGATCTGGACCACCACGCCGTGGACCTTGCCCGGCAATCGCGCGATCTCATTCTCGCCGCGGATCGCCTACGGGCTCTACCAAGTCGTTGAAGCCGCGCCGGACAACTGGGCCAAGGTGGGCGACACCTTCATCCTGGCCGACACGCTCGCCGCCGATGTGATGGCGCAGGCGCGGGTGACCGCCTACGAGAAGCGCGCGGTGGTCGAGACTGAAGCGCTCGAGCGACTTGTCTGCGCGCACCCGCTCAAGGGGTTCGCCGGCGGCTACGACTTTCCGGTGCCGCTGCTACCCGGCGATCACGTCACGCAGGATACCGGCACCGGCTTTGTGCACACCGCGCCCAGTCATGGCCGCGAGGACTTCGAGGTATGGACCGCCAACGCGCACGCCGTCGCGGAGCGCGGCATCAGTACGACGATCCCCTACCCCGTCGATGAGAACGGCGCTTTCACCAGCCAGGCGCCTGGGTTCACGGGCAAGCGCGTGCTCACCGACGACGGCAAGAAGGGTGACGCCAACGATGCGGTCATCAAGGCGCTGATCGGCGCCGGCATGTTGATTGCGCGCGGCCGGCTCAAGCATCAATACCCGCACTCATGGCGCTCGAAGAAGCCGGTAATCTTCCGCAACACGCCGCAATGGTTCATCGCCATGGACCAGCCGATCGCGGACGGCGGCCACGCGCGCCAGGGCGACACGCTGCGCCACCGCGCGCTCAGCGCCATCAAGGCGACGCGCTGGGTGCCGCCGCAGGGCGAGAATCGCATCACCGGCATGATCGCGAACCGGCCCGATTGGGTGGTCTCGCGCCAGCGTGCGTGGGGCGTGCCGATCGCGGTGTTCATGCGCGAGCGCCCCGACGGCTCCGTCGAGATCCTCAAGGATGCGCGTGTCAACGCCCGCATCGCGGAGGCGTTCGAGCGCGAAGGCGCGGACGCCTGGTACGCGGTCGGGGCAGCGGCGCGATTTCTGTCGCCCGATTACGATCCGGCCGACTGGAAGAAGGTCGACGACATCCTCGACGTCTGGTTCGACTCCGGCTCGACCTATGCCTACACATTGGAGGTGCGCGACGATCTCAAAGTCCGTCGCCGCGTGGACGGCGGTCCAGACAGCGTGATGTATCTGGAAGGCTCGGACCAGCACCGTGGCTGGTTTCACTCCTCGCTGCTCGAGAGCTGCGGCGCGCGCGGGCGCGCGCCCTTTGACATTGTCGTGACCCACGGCTTCACCCTCGATGAGGCGGGGCACAAGATGTCGAAGTCGCTCGGCAACGTCATCGCGCCGCAAGATGTGATCAAGCAATCGGGTGCCGACATTCTGCGGCTCTGGGTCTGCGCGACGGACTATTGGGACGATCAGCGCATCGGTCCGGAAATCCTCAAAACCACGGTGGAGACCTACCGCAAGCTGCGCAACACGTTGCGCTGGATGCTCGGCAACCTCGCGCATTTTCGGCCCGAGGACCGCATCGCCAAGAACGAGATGCCGGAGCTCGAACGGTTGATGCTGCACCGGCTGGCGGAGCTCGACGTCCTGGTGCGGCAGGCGTACGCGGATTTCGACTACAAGCGCATCTTCGCGGCGCTCAACGCGTTCATGACCTCCGACCTGTCCGCGTTCTACTTCGACATCCGCAAGGACGCGCTCTACTGCGATCCGATCTCCTCGGTGACCCGCAAGGCCTGTCTCACCGTGCTCGATCACCTGTTCCGCACGACCGTGACCTGGCTCGCGCCGATGCTGTGCTTCACCGCCGAGGAGGCCTGGCTTGCGCGCGACCCGCACGCAACCTCGGTGCATCTCGAGCTCTTTCCGCAGGTGCCGGCGGCTTGGCGCGACGACGCGCTGGCGGAGAAATGGCGCAAGATTCGCACCGTGCGCCGGGTTGTGACCGGCGCGCTGGAGCTCGAGCGCGCCAGCAAACGGATCGGCTCGTCGCTCGAGGCCGCGCCGGTCGTGCATGTCTCCGATCCGGATCTGTTCGGCGTGCTCGCCGACGTCGACCTCGCGGAGGTCTCGATCACGTCGGCTGCAACCCTGGTGCAGGGCGACGGTCCACCGACCGCGTTTCGGTTGCCCGACGTGCCCGGGGTCGCGGTCGTGCCGGCGCTGGCCGAAGGGCGCAAGTGCGCGCGCTCGTGGAAGATCTCCGCGGCGGTCGGCAGTGATCCGCAATATCCCGACGTGACCCCGCGCGACGCCCAGGCGCTGCGGGAGTGGAAGGCGCTGCGCAAGGCGGCCGAATAGATGGTCTCATCCTATCTCTATGGGCCGCTCACACGGCTAGGCCTGGTCGTCGCGGTTCTGGTGGCGCTCGCCGATCAGGCTTTGAAACTCTGGCTGGTGTTTGTGTTCGACCTCGGCCAGCGCGGCCGGGTTGCGCTTGGCCCCTTTGTGGATCTGGTGCTGAGCTGGAATACCGGCATCAGCTACGGCTTGTTTCGCGAGCAGGGGATGCTGGGGCAGAACATCCTGCTGGCCGTCAAGATCGTCGCGGTCGTGCTGCTGTGGGTTTGGCTGGCGCGCGCCGGCTCGCGGCTGTCGGCGGTGTCGCTCGGGCTGATCATCGGCGGCGCCATCGGCAACGCGATCGATCGGCTCACCTTCGGCGCGGTGGCGGATTTTGTGCTCGTACATATCACCACCCCGACCTGGCGGTTCGACTGGTATGTCTTCAATCTGGCCGATGCGGCGATCGTGGCCGGCGTCATCGGGCTCCTGTGCGACTCGTTGGCCGGCGCCCGGGATGCCGCAAAAGCGCCCTGATTTTTCGAGATTGTGACGCTGGGTCAGGGGGTTCCGGCTACAGCACACAATCTGACGACCAAGGACCTGTAAGGATTGCGGAATCCGGCTGGCGTGGGGGTATGGGGATGCTTGCGACAATAGCGAAACGGTTGGGATGGCACGCGTTCTTGGCGTGCATGTTCGCGACGACATTCATCGCGGTCAGCGGCACGCCACCGGCGCGCGCCGGGGATGACCAGACCCAAAACGCCGAAGAAGAAGACGGCGATTTCATCGATCACGCCTTCCGCGGGGTCCTGGAGGGCATTGGCCTCCAAAGAACGGCCCCGCCGGCCATCAATTATCACGAGCGCTCGCCGTTGGTAGTTCCGCCCACCCGTGACCTGCCGCCGCCGCAGAAAGTCACACGCGCTGCGCCCGACCCGGCTTGGCCGCAGGACAAGGACATGGCCCCGCAGCGCAAGGCCGCCAAGAAGGTGGTCAAGCAGGGAACCGAGGCCGAGGAAGAGGATATGCGTCAGCTGCGTCCGGACGAGCTCGGCGGCCGCAAACCGACCGGCAAGCGCACGGCCGACGGCGGTCCCGCGCCCGATACGACCGGCCAGCAGCTCACCCCGAGCCAACTGGGCTTCCAGGGCGTTAACAACCTCGGCAAGATGTTTGACCGGACGCCGGAAGAGGTGCCGTTCAAGGAGGAGCCGGAGCGCAGCGCGCTGACCGATCCGCCCACGGGACTGCGCACGCCGTCGCCAAAATACTCGTATGGGACCAAAAACCGAATGGATCCGGAAAAGAATGGCCCATTGGACCGCGGCGCGCTGGGCTCGAACCAATAGTTTTCCGATCGGTAACTTGCGCCGGTGGCCGGCAACCCCTAACAGGTGGGGCGACGCGTCTGACGGGTTGAGCGAGGCAGCGCCGATGTTCCGGCGCCGGAACATCCATGACGAGGCTTGAGCTTCCGCGGCCGGCAACTGCGACCCTGCGCTCGATCGCAACCCTGCGCCATGTCTTCACATTCGTTCTCGCCATCGGGCTCGCGCTCCTGCTCGCCGGGCCATCCGTGCGCGCGGCCTCGCAGGAGGACGTCGACGTCACGCATTTCGTGCTGGGCAACGGGCTCGAGGTTGTTGCCATCCCCGACCATCGCGTTCCAGTCGTGACCCAGATGGTCTGGTACCGGGTCGGCTCCGCCGACGAGCCGCCGGGCAAATCCGGGATCGCCCACTTTCTCGAGCACCTGATGTTCAAGGGCACCGAGAAGAATCCCGCCGGCAAGTTTTCGCAGGTGCTTGCCACCATCGGCGGACAGGAAAACGCGTTCACCACGGCGGATTATACCGGCTACTACCAGCGCGTGGCGCGTGAATATCTGCCGCTGGTGATGGAGTTCGAGGCCGACCGCATGACCGGCCTCGTGCTCACCGACGCCAACGTCCTGCCCGAGCTCGACGTCGTGCTCGAGGAGTACAACATGCGCGTCGCCAACAGCCCGGACGCGCGACTGCGCGAGCAGGTCGAAGCGGCGCTGTTCCTCAATCACCCTTACGGCCGGCCGGTGATCGGCTGGCATCATGAAATCAAGAAGCTCAATCGCGAAGACGCGCTGACGTTCTATCGGCACTACTACACACCCAACAACGCCATCGTCGTGATCGCCGGCGACGTGACCGCGGACGAGGTGAAGGCGCTGGCCGAGAAGACCTACGGCAAGGTCGCCCGCCGCTCCGAGATCGGGCCGCGCACGCGCCCGCAGGAACCCGAACATACCGCTGCCCGGCAGGTGACGCTCGCCGATCCGCGCGCGACCCCGAGCCTGCAGCGCGCCTATCTGGCGCCCTCCGACTCGACCGCGAAGCCGGGCGAGGCCGAGGCGCTGGAAGTGCTCGCACATATTCTCGGCGGCGGCTCGAACAGCCGGCTGCAGCGAACACTGGTCGAGGATCGCGGCCTCGCCAACGGCGCCGGCGCGACCTATTCGGGCACCTCGGTCGACCAAACCGTGTTCAGCGTCTATGCGACCCCGCGCCCGCACGTGAGCCTTTCCGAGCTCGAGACGGCGATGGACGCGGTGATCGACGAGGTCGCTATCAACGGAATCACCCCGGAAGAATTGACGCGCGCCAAGACTCGGATGATCGCCGACGCGGTCTATGCCAAGGACAATCAGGCAACGCTGGCGCGCTGGTATGGCGGGGCGCTCGCGACCGGTTCGACGGTCGAGGACGTGAAATCCTGGACCGAGCAGGTCCGCGCGGTGACGGCCGACAGCGTGCGCGCAGCCGCCAGGACCTGGCTCGACAAGCACCACTCGGTGACCGGTTATCTGATCAAGGAATGGCCCAAGCCCGAGGAGAAGAAATCTTGATCGCTTGGCGCGCGTTGAGCTTGCGGATCGCAACCCTCTCGGCCCTCGCTGTCGCGCTGGTGGTGCCGGCGCGCGCCGCCACCGAGGTCGAGCGCGTTGTCAGTCCGCTCGGCATCGAGGCGTGGCTGGTTCATTCGCCGACGGCGCCGCTGATCGCCATCGATTTTGCGTTCCGTGGCGGCTCGAGCCAGGATCCGGCCGACAAGGCGGGCGTCGCGGCGCTGGTGGCGGGGCTGATCGACGAGGGCGCCGGCAATCTCGACGCCCGCGCGTTTCACGAACAACTCGAGTCTAGCGCGATCAGCCTGAGTTTCACGGCGACCCGCGACCAGTTCAACGGTTCGCTGCGCACGCTGCTCGACCAGCAGGACAAGGCATTCGAGCTGACCAACCTGTCGCTGACCGCGCCCCGCTTCGACCCTGAAGCGGTCGAGCGCATCCGCGCCAATCTGTTGTCGGATTTGCGCCGTGCCAATACCAATCCGAACCAGATCGCGAGCCGCGACTGGTGGGCCACGGCGTTTCGCGGCCATCCTTATGAGTGGCCGGTGAACGGGACGGTCGAATCCGTCCCCACCGTCACGGCTGCCGATCTCAAGGCTTACGTGCAACGCGTGTTCGCGCGCGACAACCTCAAAATCGCAATCGTCGGCAACGTCGATGCCGCGACCGCCGGCGCGATCGTCGACCGCATCTTCGGGTCACTGCCGGCAAAGGCCGATCTCGCGCCGGTTGCGTCCGCCAACCCGCAGGGCCTTGGCCGCAAGATCACGGTCGATCTCGACGTTCCGCAATCGGTGGTGATGATCGGCGGCGAAGGCATTGCGCTCAAAGACTCGGATTTCATGCCCGCCTATATCGTCAATGAGATCCTGGGCGGCGGCTCGTTCGCGTCGCGGCTCTATCGCGAGGTGCGGGAAGTCCGCGGCCTCGCCTACTCGGTCTATTCCGCATTGATCCCGCTCAATCACGCCGCCCTGTTCATGAGCGGAACCGCGACCCGCAGCGATCGCGCCGGCCAAACGCTCGATGTCGTCGAGCACGAAATTCATCGTCTGGCGGAGACCGGCCCGACCGTGGAGGAACTCGCGCGCGCCAAGTCGTATCTCAAGGGCTCCTACGCGCTGCGCTTCGATACGTCGTCCAAGATCGCGAGCCAGCTGGTGCAGATCCAGATGGACGACCTCGGCATCGACTACATCAAGCGGCGCAACAGCCTGGTCGAGGCGGTGACCCTCGCCGACGTCAAGCGGGTTGCCAAGCGCCTGCTCGACGGCGGGCTGCTGGTGACCGTCGTGGGCCGGCCCCCGGTGACCACGGCGACCACTGCCGCCAAGGGCGGTTGACCGGTTTTCTGCAAGGTTTCCCGGAACGGCGAAGCGGTGTTTGACCGCCGGCTGATGCTGCTATTGTTGAATCTGAAGAAGCGCTTCCGCGACTTCGTGTTCAAACAAGATGATCCGCATTACCGAGCATATTGCCATCGACGAGTCGGAGCTCAGCGAAGCGTTCGTGCGCGCGTCCGGTCCGGGCGGCCAGAACGTCAACAAGCTCGCGACCGCGGTGCAGCTGCGTTTTGATGTGCGGCACTCGCCGTCGCTTCCCGCCGACGTGCGCGCGCGGCTTGCGGCGCTGGCCGGCCGACGGCTCACGCAGGACGGCGTGCTGGTGATCATCGCGCAGCGGCATCGCACACAGGAGCGCAACCGAGAGGACGCGCGCGCGCGCCTGATCGAGCTCATTCGCCAAGCGGCGGTTGTGCCCAAGCGGCGCCGGCCAACGAGACCGACGGCCGCCTCGCACGAGCGGCGGATCGAGAGCAAGAAGCGCAGGAGCGGCGTCAAGCGGCTGCGTGGTGCTAAGCCGGCGTTTGATTGAGCACCGTCGCGCGTTGCAATGATCATTTTCTAACCAATGCATCTCGGACGACGTGGAACGCGTTGTCGCTCAACGCCGACACGTATTGTGCGATCAAGCTGTCGCACCCACGTGAATTGACTTCATCGGGGCGGTGGCGAACTCTAGGCGCCGGGATTGCGTTGTCATGCCGATTGCACGTCAGGACAGGGTTCCTTTCCACACATCAATACCGGTGCCACGGCGAGGCGAACGCCGCTCAGCTTTAACACAAGGACACGACCACACATGGCCCAACGATCCGCGGTGGCGCGCAAGGCGCGTGAAAGACTTCCGGCGCCGGCCAGGATGACGGTTTCGCTGCACGTCAATGGCGTAGGGCGCAAGTTGACGATCGCGCCCTGGACGACGCTGCTCGATGCGCTGCGGCTCAAACTCGATCTGACCGGAACCAAGAAGGGCTGCGATCACGGCCAATGCGGCGCCTGTACGGTGCTGGTCGACGGCCGCCGCGTGTATTCGTGCCTCACCTTGGCGGTGATGAAAGACGGCGCCCAGGTCACGACCGTCGAGGGGCTGGCGCAGGGCGATGCGCTGCATCCGCTGCAGCAGGCCTTCGTCGATCACGACGCCTTCCAGTGCGGCTATTGCACCCCGGGCCAGCTCTGTTCGGCGGTCGGGCTGATCGCCGAGGGCCACGCGCGCACGGCCGATGAGATCCGCGAGCTGATGAGCGGCAATATCTGCCGGTGCGGCGCCTATCCCAATATCGTGGCAGCGATCGAACAGGTGATGCGCGGCAGCACCAAGGCCGGGGAGGCGGGGCGATGAACAATTTCGGCTATGCGCGCGTCAGCAGCGTCGCCGACGCCGTGCGCATGATCGCGGCGGACCCGGGCGCAAAGTTCATCGCCGGCGGCACCAACTTGGTCGACCTCATGAAGGAAAACGTCGCGCGCCCCTCGCGACTGATCGACATCACCCGCCTGCCGCTCAAACAGGTCGACGAAACCCAGTACGGCGGCCTGCGCATCGGGGCGCTCGTCCCCAACAGCGATCTCGCCTATCACCCGCAGATTGCCGCGCGGTATCCGCTGCTGGCCAGCGCAATCCTGGCCGGCGCCTCGCAGCAGTTGCGCAACATGGCGTCAACCGGTGGCAACCTTCTGCAACGCACGCGTTGTTCCTACTTCTACGACACGACGACGCCGTGCAACAAACGCGAGCCGGGCAGCGGCTGTTCCGCCATCGACGGCTTCAATCGGGGACATGCGATCCTCGGCACCAGCCAGCATTGCATCGCGGTGCATCCCTCCGACATGTGCGTGGCGCTCGCCGCGCTGGAGGCACGCGTGCTGGCGACCGGCACGACCGGCGAACGCAGCATCGCGTTCGCCGACTTCCATCGCCTGCCGGGCGATACGCCGCAGACCGACAGCAACCTGCGCGCCGACGAGATCATCACGGCGATCGAGCTGCCGGCCAAGGGCTTCGCCAGCCACTACAGCTACCTGAAGATCCGCGATCGTCTGTCGTATGCGTTCGCGCTGGTCTCGATCGCGGCCGCGCTCGACATCGATCGCGGCACGATCCGCGAGGCGCGTCTCGCGCTCGGCGGCGTGGCGCACAAGCCATGGCGCGATCGCGACGCGGAGGCACTGCTTGCAGGAGCCCCGCCGACGCGCGAGAGCTTCCAGCGCGCGGCCGACGCGCTGCTGCGGGATGCGCGCGGCTTTGGCCACAACGATTTCAAGATCGAGCTGGCGCGGCGCGGCATTGTGCGCACGCTGACGCAGGCGGCGCGCGCGACCCCGCAGTCGCAGTCCGACAAGCGTGTGGCCTAAGCGGGAGGCGTCATCATGATCACAACCAGCAACCAGATCGGCAAGCCCGCCTCCCGCGTCGACGGCCGCCTGAAGGTGACCGGCGCTGCCAAATATGCCGGCGAGTTCAACGTGGCGAACCTCGCGCATGGCGTCGTGGTCACCGCGTCGATCGCCAAGGGCCGCATCAAGCACATCGACGCCGAAGAGGCGCTCGCGGTTGAGGGCGTACTTGACGTATTGACGCACGCCAATCGCGGAAAGCTCGCGTCATCCGACGACAAATACAAGGACGAGATCGCGCCCGATGGTTCGCCGTTCCGTCCGCTTTACGACGACCAGGTTCGCTTCAACGGCCAGCCGATCGCGCTGGTCGTCGCCGAGGGGTTCGAGATTGCGCGCTTTGCGGCGTCGCTGATCCGTGTCGACTATGAGCAGGACGCGCACGTCACCGATTTCGAGGCGCAACGTCAGCGCACGGCGGGCGGCAAGCGCCCCAAGCCCACCCACAGCCGCGGCAAGGCCGCGCGCGCGTTCGACGAGGCCGCGGTGCGCGTCGATGCGGCCTACAGCATGCCGGTCGAGCACCACAATCCGATGGAGCCCTATGCCGCGACCGCGGTGTGGGAAGCCGACGACGCAATCACGGTCTACGACAAGACCCAGGGGCCGCTGAACTGCCGCAACTACGTCGCCAGCGTGTTCGGGATGAAGCCCGACAAGGTGCGGGTGCTCTCGCACTTTGTCGGCGGCGGCTTCGGGTCGGGCTTGCGTCCGAATTACGAGCTGCCGCTCGCGGTGCTGGCGGCGCGCGCGCTCAAGCGCTCGGTGCGGGTCACGCTCACGCGCCAGCAGATGTTCACCATCGGCTATCGGGCCGCGAACGTGCAGGAGCTCAAGCTCGGCGCCGATCGCAACGGCATCCTTGCCTCGTTCCGGCATGACGCGGTTTCGATGACCTCGCAGTTCGAGGATTTCCAGCGGTCGTTCGTGTCCTGGTCGAGCCAGCTTTACCGCTGCCCCAACAGCGAGCTCGCCCAGCGTTTGGTCAAGCTCGACGTGAACACGCCCTGCGACATGCGCGGGCCGGGCGGAACCGAGGGTATCTGGGCGATCGAATGCGCCATGGATGAGCTCGCCTACGCGGCGAACCTCGATCCGCTCGAGCTGCGGCTCGTCAACTACTCGGACCGCGATCAGATCGCGGACAAACCCTACAGCAGCAAGGCCTTGCGCGAATGCTACCGCCAGGCTGCCGAGAAGTTCGGCTGGTCGAAGCGCAGTCGTGAGCCGCGCTCGATGCGCGCCGGCAACGAGCTCGTCGGCTGGGGCATGGCAACCGGGATTTGGGAGGCCATGCAGCTGCCGGCGAGCGCCAGGGCAGTGCTGACCGCCAACGGCGCGGTCGAGATCGCGAGCGCGACCGCCGACATCGGGCCCGGCACCTATACGATGATGGCCCAGCTCGCCGCCGAGTTGCTGGGCGTGCCGCTCGAGAACGTGACCGCGAAGCTCGGCGATTCGTCGCTGCCGGCGGCGCCGGTGGAAGGCGGATCGTTCACCACCTCCTCGGTCGGCTCCGCCATTCACGCGGCCTGTTTGGAGGTGCAGAAGGAGCTGTTCGGGCTGGCGCAGAAGGTCAAAGGATCGCCGCTCGCCGGCCTCAAGCTCGACGACGTGCGTTTCGCCGACGGCGCAATCCGGCACAAGGACGACGCGAGCCGGGCGGTGTCGGTGGCGGATGCGATGCGGATCGGCAAAATCGATCGCATCGAAAAGGAGGCCAGCGCCTCGCCGCGCGCCGACAGCAAATACGCGCATTCCACCCACTCGGCGGTGTTCGCCGAGGTCAAGATCGACGAGGAGCTCGGCGTCATCAGGGTCACGCGCGTGGTCAGCGCGGTTGCGGCCGGGCGCATCATCAATCCCAAGCTCGCCGGCAGCCAGATTCTCGGCGCCGTCGTCGGCGGCATCGGCATGGCGCTGCACGAGGAGACGGTGACCGATCAGCGCTTCGGACGGTTCATGACGCATAATCTCGCCGACTACCACGTGCCGGTGAATGCCGATGTGCATGCAATCGACGTGATCTTCGTCGAGGAGCCTGACGAGGAGATCAACCCGCTGGGGATCAAGGGCGTCGGGGAAATCGGCATCGTCGGTGTAGCGGCCGCGATCGCCAATGCGGTCTATCACGCAACCGGCAAGCGCGTGCGCGATCTGCCGATCACACTGGACAAGCTGATGCGGGAGTGAAATCAGCCGTGCTCAATCATTTCCCATTCGGGTGGATCTTGTTTTCAGGGTCATGGCCGGGCTTGTCGGGGTCCCCTCGCGCAACCGCGCGGGGTGCCGTGTCCCGGCCATCCACGTCTTTCTTCGCTGATCTGTCGATGCGTTCGCGTGGATGCCCGCGACCAGCGGGCATGACGGCGCCGATGATTTGATGCACTCGATTGAGACAGGCTCTAGCGTCCCCAGGTCTGTCCCAACACCCGCAGCCAGTTTCTGAAGCACAGCTTCTCGATCAGCGGCTTGCCGTAGCCGCGCGAGCGCATGAGTTGCACCAGGTTTTGCAGTCCGGCCGCGTTACCGATTCCGTTCGGAACGGTCGCCCCGTCGAAATCGGACCCAAACCCGACGCCGTCCTCGCCCACGTGTTCGAGCATGTGCTCGATGTGTGCGATCACCAGGTCGGCGGGCGTGCCGGCGTCCTGACCGCCGTCCGGGCGCAAGAAGCTGGTCGCGAAATTGATGCCGACAAGGCCGCCGGTTTCCCGGATGGCCGCTAGTTGCTTGTCGGTGAGATTGCGCGCATGGGGACTCAGCGCATGTGCGTTGGAATGGGTGGCGACGAGCGGCGCATCGCTCAGCGCGGCGACGTCCCAGAACCCCCGTTCGTTGAGGTGCGAGAGGTCGATCAGGATCCTTAAGTTGTTGCAAGCGCCGATCAGCGCCTTGCCGAGGTCGGTCAGCCCGGGTCCGGTGTCGGGCGAGGAGGGACAGCGGAACGGCACGCCATGCCCGAAAGCGTTCGGCCGGCTCCATACCGGGCCGAGCGAGCGCAGTCCGGCTTGATGCAGCACGTCGAGGAGTTCGAAATCGGGATCGATCGCTTCGGCGCCTTCGATATGAAGCACCGGTGCGAGCGCGCCGTCTTTCAGGCCGCGCCGGATGTCATCGACGCTGCGGCACACGCGAACGTGGCCCTGCGATTCCCGCTCGATCCGCAGGAGCAGCGATAGCATCCGAAACACGGTTGCTTGCGCCGCCGTCAATGCGACCGTCGGCTCCGGCGGGACCGTGTTGCCGGTGCCTTGCGCCGGTGGGTTGCTGCCACGACCGCTGGCTCCCTTGCCCGAGGGAACGAAGATTGCGAACAGCCCGCCCGCAAATCCGCCTTGCCGCGCCATGGGGAGATCGAGCTGGCCCTTGCCCTCTCCCGCGAGAAAAGCCTGCGGCGCGTCCGTGCCGCCGCGTCGGTAAAGGCGGAGCAGCACGTCGTTGTGGCCGTCGAAGATCGGGACAGGCGTGGCCTGAGCGCGAGCTGCCATTCAGCGGACGCTCCGTGCGGCCATTGCCGCACCTCCTACGCAAGGCAGGACCACGATGAAGGCTGTGTTCATTGAACGCTTTGGCGGGCCGGATGTTTTGAGGTACGGCGACTTGCCCGATCCGGTCGCAGGAGCGGGCAAGGTGGTTATCGATCTGGTTGCCGCCAGCGTCAACGGCGCCGACTGGAAGGTGCGCAGCGGTCAATACCCGCAAGCAACGTTTCCATTGGTCCTCGGCCGGGACTTTTCCAGCGTGGTTAGCGCGCTCGGTGCGGGCGTGACCGACTTTGGGATGGGCGATCAGGTCTTCGCGCGTCCTCCTTACCTGAGCAGCGAGGCGCGATCCTTGGTGCTAAACTGGCAGCCAAACCCCGAGTCGTCGCATGCCGATCCGCCAGCTCGAGCCTTCAATCATCAACCGCATCGCCGCCGGCGAGGTCGTCGAGCGGCCGGCAAGCGTTGTCAAGGAACTGGTCGAGAACGCGCTCGATGCCGGCGCGCGCCGCATCGATGTCATCACTGACGGCGGCGGCCGGCGGCTGATCCGCATCACCGACGACGGCACCGGCATGACCGCGGACGATCTCGCGCTCGCGGTCGAGCGCCACGCCACCTCCAAGCTCCCGGACGATGATCTGCTCGCGATCCGCACCCTCGGGTTTCGCGGCGAGGCATTGCCCTCGATCGGGTCGGTGGCACGGCTTTCGATCACCACGCGCCACATAAGTGAGCCGCACGCCTGGGCGATCGCGGTCGACGCCGGCGCCAAATCGTCGCTGAAGCCGGCGGCGCTCGATGCCGGCACCCGGGTCGAGGTCAGCGATCTCTTCTACGCAACGCCCGCGCGCCTGAAATTCCTCAAGACCGACCGCAGCGAAGGCGCGGCGATCCGCGAGGCGGTGCGCCGGCTCGCCATGAGCAGGCCCGATGTGGCCTTCACGCTCGCCGGCGAGGAGCGCGCACTCACGAGCTGGGCGGCCGCGCTGCCGGGGGCGCCCGGGCGGCTCGCGCGCCTGGGCGACATTCTCGGCGCCGATTTCCGCGCCAACGCGATCGAGGTGCGCGGCGGCCGCGACGGTCTCTCACTCGAGGGCTATGCGGCGCTACCGACGCTCAGCCGCGCCAACGCGTTCGGGCAATATCTCTTCGTCAACGGCCGTCCGGTGCGCGACAAGCTGCTGCTCGGCGCGGTGCGCGGCGCCTACGCGGACTATCTGCCGCGCGACCGCCAGCCGATCCTCGCGCTCTTCATCACGCTCGATCCGCGCGAGGTCGACGTCAACGTGCACCCGGCGAAGACCGAGGTGCGCTTCCGCGACGGCGGCTTGGTGCGCGCGCTGATCGTGCGTTCCCTGCAGGACGCGCTCGCGCGCGAGGGCCAGCGCGCCGCCTCGACCGGCGGCACAGCAACGCTCGCGGCGCTGCGGCCGAACGCGATGCCGCGATCCGGCTGGGACTGGCGCTCATCGCCGGCGCGGCCGACGTTTCCGGTCGCGGGCGCAACGGCGCTCAAGGGCTTTGCCGAGGCCGCGCAAGCCGGCTTTGACGTCGGCGCGCCAGCGGCGGACGCGCGCGTCGAGCCGGTGCCGCCGGCCCCCGACCTGATCGACCGGCCGCTCGGCGCCGCGCGCGCGCAGGTGCACGAGACCTACGTGGTGGCGCAGACCCGCGACGGCATCGTCATCGTCGATCAGCACGCCGCCCACGAGCGCCTGGTCTACGAGCGCCTCAAGGCGGCGCTCGCGAAGACCGGCGTCGCCCGCCAGATCCTGCTGATCCCCGAGGTGGTCGAGCTCGACGAAGCCGATGTCGAGCGGCTCGCCACGCGTGCTGAAGAGCTCGCGCGCTATGGGCTGGTACTGGAGAGCTTCGGTCCGGGCGCGGTCGCGGTGCGCGAAACCCCCGGCCTGCTGGGCGAGATCGACGCGCCTGCGCTGGTGCGCGATCTTGCCGAGCACATGGCGGAATGGGACGCGGCGCTGCCGCTCGAGCGCCGCCTGCTGCATGTCGCAGCCACCATGGCGTGCCACGGCTCGGTGCGCGCCGGGCGGCGGCTCAAGCCCGAGGAGATGAACGCGCTCTTGCGCGAGATGGAGGCGACGCCCAACTCAGGCCAGTGCAACCACGGCCGGCCGACCTACGTGGAATTGAAGCTCACCGACATCGAAAGGTTGTTTGGGCGGAAATGAGCGCGTTGCTGATCGAGAGCGAGCGGTACAAAGCAGACGATGGTGCTCGCCGGTCCGCTGTCGACGGGTTGCTCAACAACTTGTGCCTGAAGCCAGACCCGGCCTCTTAAAGTGTGCTAATTTGAGCCGATACGATGCCCGGTCCTAAGCTCGGGGGAGGCGATGCGACGGGACGAGTTCATCGCAGTACTCGGCGGGCCGGCGGCGTGGCCGATGTCGGCCTTTCTTGTAGCCTCCTTACTGCTTGTGGTTTCGGCCGCGCCGCAGCCCGTGTCGCCGGGTGGGGCGCCGGCAGTCGGGGTGGTGCGCGCCAAGCGCCAGCAGATAATTCAGACCGACGAATTCATCGGCCGCATCCAGGCGGTGGGGCGGGTGGCGCTCGTTGCCCGGGTCACCGCCTTCCTAGAAAAGCGGCTCTTCGTTGAGGGATCCGAGGTCAAGCAAGGCGATCTCCTCTACCTCCTCGAACAGGCCCCGTTTCAGGCGCAAGTCGACGCCAACAAGGCGAACGTGGAGCAGCTGGAGGCGCAGCACCGCAATGCCGAGGTGACGCTTGAACGAGCGCAAACCTTGTTGAAAGGGCCCGCCGGCCTGCAAGCAACCGTCGATAGCGCGCTCGCCTCGGAGCGCGCTTTGGCGGCCCAAATTGCCGGCGCCCAGGCACAGCAGCGCGAATCCGAGATCAATCTCGGTTATACCGAAATCCGCGCGCCGATCGACGGCAAGATCAGTAGCACCGCGGTCACCGAAGGCAACGTCGTCTCGCCGACGAGCGGGA
>DATIPA010000045.1:0-12672 GCA_035472475.1 Xanthobacteraceae bacterium
GCCTGATGGCACTTGTGCAGAGTCGGGCTTGGGGCTTGCTTGGCGTTGACGGGGCAACCGCAGGAAGCAAGGGCGTACCGCGGATGGGAATGATGGGTGGGGTGTTCCGGGGACTGAGCTTTGGGGGCTTGGTCCTCGCAAGTCTGTGGTTCGGGTTGCCCGCCGGGCCCTTCGGCGTGCAAACGGCTGCCTATGCGCAATCGGCCTCCCAGATCGCGGTCGAAGGCAATCGGCGGGTCGAAGCCGACACTATCCGATCGTATTTTCACAGCCCGCTGACCCCGCAGAGCATCGATGCGGGTCTCAAGGCGCTGTACGCCACCAACCTGTTCCAGGATGTGAGGATCAGCCAGGCCGGCGGCCGCCTGGTCGTGACCGTGATCGAGAACCCCGTCATCAACAAGGTTGCTTTCGAAGGCAATCACAAGGCCAAGGACGAGCAGCTCGCTGAAGAAGTCCAATCGAAGCCGCGCGGGACCTTCTCGCGCGCTGTGGTGCAATCGGACGTGCAGCGCATCGTCGACGTCTATCAGCACAGCGGACGCTACGACGTCCGGGTCGAGCCCAAGGTCATCGAATTGCCTAACAACCGCGTCGACCTCATCTTCGAGATCAACGAGGGCGGCAAGACCGGCGTCAACAAGATCACCTTCATCGGTAACCGCTCATACAGCGATTGGCGCCTCAAGGACGTGATCAAGAGCGGCGAGAGCAATTGGCTGAGCTGGATCAAGAGCAACGACAACTTCGATCCGGATCGGGTCGAAGCCGACCGCGATCTGCTGCGCCGGTTCTATTTGAAGAACGGCTTTGCCGACGTTCGCATCGTTTCGGCGCTTACCGAATACGACCCGGTCGCCAAAGGCTTCAACATTACGTTCACGATCGAGGAGGGGTCGCGCTACAAGGTTGCCTCGATCAACATCGTATCCAACGTCGCGGCTGTGAACGCCGACGCATTGCGTCCGCGGCTGCGGCTCGGGCCCGGCGACATTTACAACGCCGACGCGGTCGAGAAATCCGTTGAGGACATCACCATCGAAATCGCCAGGCGCGGCTATCCGTTCGCGATCGTGCGCCCGCGCGGCGACCGCGATTTTCAGTCGCACACCGTCAGCATCGTGCTGGTGGTCGAGGAAGGTCCGCGCGCCTATGTCGAGCGCATCAATATTCGCGGCAACACGCGCACGCGCGACTATGTGATCCGGCGCGAGTTCGATCTCGTCGAAGGCGACGCCTACAACCGTGCCCTGGTGGACCGCGGGGAAAAGCGCCTGAAGAACCTCAACTTCTTCAAGACCGTCAAGGTGACGACGGAACCGGGCTCGGCTCCCGATCGCGTCATCATCAATGTCGATGTCGAGGAGCAATCCACTGGTGAATTCTCGTTCTCGGGCGGTTACTCCACCTCCGATGGCCTGCTCGGCGAGGTCAGCGTCGGCGAACGCAACCTGCTCGGCCGCGGCCAGGCGGTGAGGGCGGCGCTCCAGTATGGCCAGCGCGCGCAGGGCGCCGAGGTCTCGTGGGTTGAACCGTATCTGTTCGACACCCGGCTGGCGTTCGGCGTGGACCTGTTCGACAAGCGCACCAACGCCTCGCAGTTTCAGTCCTATCAGTCGAATATTTACGGCGGCAATTTGCGCTTCGGAATTCCGTTGACCGACAATCTGACCGGACAGGTGCGGTACTCGCCCTATTGGCAGCATATTACTCTGCCGCAATCGCTGCAGAACTGTAACAACGTCAATCCGGATTTCGTGAACACGTTCCCGACCCCGGCGGCTTTCAACACGAACCCCGCCATTCTTGCGGCGTTCCTAGCTGCCGGTGCTCCGGCGCAGTACAGCTGCTATCAGGACGGCGAAGCGGCACTGCCGATCAAGATGGAGCTTGCTCAGGGCACGACATTTATTTCGATGGTTGGCTACGGCCTGACCTACAACGCGCTTGACAACAACCGCAGCCCCACCAGCGGCCTGCTGATCACCGCCAACCAGGACGTCGCGGGTATCGGCGGCGACGTCAATTTCATCAAGACCACGGTGGACGGGCGTCTTTACAGCGAAGTGTACCCGGACATCATCGGGACCCTGCGACTGCAAGGCGGTTACATGACCGGGTGGGACGGCCAGTTCGTGCGCGTGCTCGACGCCTTCCAGGGCGGTCCCAACCTGGTCCGCGGGTTCGCGCCCGCCGGATTTGGTCCGCGCGATCTCACGCCCGGCACCAACAACGACGCCCTCGGCGGCACGCAGTACTGGGCGGCATCGCTCGAGTTCCAGACGCCGCTGTTCCTGGCGCCCAAGGACTTCGGGATGCGGCTCGCAACCTATGCTGACGCCGGCATGCTGTGGGGCTTCAACGCACCGACATTCTGGAACCAGACCGGCGAGTCGATGGTTGTTGCCGACGACCTCAGAATCCGTTCGTCGGTCGGCGTCGGCCTGCTCTGGGATTCGCCACTCGGTCCGTTGCGCTTCGACCTGGCCTACGCGCTGACCCGGGAACCCTACGATCACACGCAGATCTTCCGCTTCGGCGGTGGCAGCAAGTTCTGACGCCGATGGATCAGGCGCCGATGGCGGCTTGACCGGGCGAGTAGAACGCGCTTCCCCTAGCGCCCCGAACCGGAAGTTCGCCGCGCATGACCGGACCCTCGTTTTCACCCAAGGCCGCGCCGCTCTCGCTCAACGAGGTCGCAGCGCTGACCGGCGCGACGCTCGTCGCGACGGCGTGCGGCGATTCGCTGATCGGCAACATTGCCGCGCTTGATCGCGCTGGGCCCGGCGATCTGACCTTCATTGACGGTGTCGGATACGCCGACCAGCTTCGTCGGACCCGGGCCAGTGCCTGCCTGACGAGCACGCGGTTCGAGAAGCAGGTGCCCGCCGGCGTTGCTGTCCTGCGTTCGCGCGAGCCCTACCGGGCGTTCGTAACCGTTGCGCGCAAGTTGTTTCCGGACGCACTGCGGCCCCCGCCGCTGTTCGGCGCAAACGCGGTATCGCCGCAGGCGCATGTACACGCAACCGCACGCCTCGAGACGGGAGTGACCATCGATCCCGGCGCCGTCATTGGACCCGACGCCGAGATCGGATCCGGAACACGGATCGCGCCCAACGTGGTTGTGGGGCCGGGCGTTCGCATCGGACGCGACTGCAACATCGCGGCTGGGACGTCGATCACGCATGCGTTGGTCGGGGACCGGGTGATCATCCATCCGGGCTGTCGCATCGGCCAGGACGGGTTCGGTTTTTTGATGGGGGCAGCCGGTCACCTGAAGGTTCCGCAGGTCGGGCGCGTGATCATTCAGGACGACGTCGAGATCGGCGCCGGTACCACCATTGACCGCGGGGCGATCCGCGACACCATGATCGGCGAAGGTACCAAGATCGACAATCTCGTTCAGATTGGCCACAATGTGGTGATTGGACGGCACTGTGTGCTGGTTGCTCAGACCGGGATTTCCGGGAGCTCAACGCTGGAGGACTTCGTCGTCCTGGGCGCACGCGTCGGCGTAGCCAATCACGTGACCATCGGCGAGGGCGCCCAGATCGCAGCCATCAGCATCGTGGGAGGCGACGTGCCGCCTGGTGCGCGGTGGGGCGGAACTCCGGCCAAGCCGGTCAAGGTCTGGTTGCGAGAGATGAAGATGCTCGAACGTATGGCCAAGCGTCGTCGCGTGGCGGACGACGAAGCGGACGATCAGGACTAATCGGCATGAATGATACGGTTCTGACGCTCGAGGCCATCGACATCGCCGAGATTTTGAAGTTGTTGCCGCATCGGTATCCGTTCCTGATGGTGGATCGGATCGTCGATTTGCGCAGCGACGAGTCCGCCATCGGCATCAAGAACGTGACGGTCAACGAGCCGCAGTTTCTCGGCCATTTCCCCCACAACCCGGTGTTTCCGGGAGTGTTGCTGATCGAAGGCATGGCGCAGACCGCGGGCGTGCTTTGCCTGAAGTCCATGGGCGCGACCGAGAAGCCGCAGCTCGTCTACTTTCTCACGATCGACAAAGCTCGCTTCCGCAAGCCTGTTGTGCCGGGGGACACGGTCGAATACCACATGACCAAGATCAACCGGCGAAAGATGATGTGGTGGTTCCGCGGCGAAGCCAAGGTCGCGGGCGAGCTCGTCGCCGAAGCGGAAGTCGGCGCCATCATCGCGGACAGGTGAGATGACAACGGTGGACCCCACCGCGCGCGTCGCCAGCGGCGCGGCGCTGGGCAAGGATGTGTTCGTCGGGCCCTATTGCGTCATCGGACCGCACGTAGTGATCGGCGACGGCGTGCGCCTCGTCGCCCACGTCCATGTCACCGGTCACACCAGCATTGGTGCGCGCACGGTGATCTATCCGTTCGCCTCGCTCGGAACGCCACCGCAGTCGATCAAATACAGAGGCGGTCCGACGCGGCTTGTTATCGGCAGCGATTGCGATATTCGCGAAAACGTAACGATGAATATCGGAACCGAGGAGGACCGTGGCGTCACCGAAGTCGGAAACCGCTGTTTCTTCATGGTGGGCTCGCATGTTGCGCACGATTGCCAGGTCGGCGACGCGGTGACGTTCGCCAACAATGTCGTCCTCGGAGGTCATGTCAGCGTCGGTGACAGCGTGGTGTTCGGCGGCCAGGCCGCGGTTCGCCAGTTCGTCCGGATCGGCGAAGGCGCCATGATTGTCGGGCTGAGCGGCGTGCGCGCCGACGTCATTCCATGGGGCCTGGCGCAAGGGCCGCTTGCCGATTTGATCGGACTCAATGTCGTCGGGTTGCGCCGGCGCGAATTTCCAAAAGCGGATATTCATCAGCTGAGGCAGGCCTATCAGGCAATGTTCTTCGGCAGCGGGACCTTCCGCGAGCGCTTCACCGAGGTCGCAAAGGCGATGGGCGATCAGCCGCTGGTCGCACGGGTCGTCGCGTTCGTGCGCGCGGGCACGCGCCCGCTCACGATGGCGGTGCATCGCGCGGATGCTGAAACGCCATGAGCCTCGGACAAACACAGGTGAACTCGGCCGCGGTTACGGGTCCTGCGGAGGTGAAAGCCGCAGGCCCGGTGGCCGTCGTCTGCGGTGGGGGCAGTTTGCCGGCGACCGTCGCCGATGCGCTGATTGCACAGGGGCGCGGGGTTGTGATGTTCCCGCTTTACGGCTGGGCCGACCCTGCAGAGGTTGCGCGCTTCCGCCATCATTGGATCCACATCGGTCAGCTTGGGCGCTTTTCGCGGCTGGCGCGCGGTGAGGGGTGCCGCGACCTGGTTATGATTGGAACGCTGGTGCGCCCGACGGTCAGGCAACTCCGGCTCGATTTCGAAACGCTGCGGGTCATGCCCCGCATCATCCGCGCCTACCGCGGCGGCGACGACCATCTGCTGACAGGCGTCGGGCGCATTATCGAAGACTACGGATTCCGACTGGTCGGCGCGCATGAGGTCGCCCCGCAGATCCTCGCGCCGCTCGGCCACGTCGGACGCTGCGCGCCGACGCCGCGGGATGCGGCGGATATCGCGCGCGCTCTGTCGCTGCTGGCGGCAATCGGGCCGTTCGACGTCGGTCAGGCCGCCGTCGTCGCCGACGGTCGCGTGCTTGCGGTCGAGGCGGCCGAAGGCACCGACCATATGCTGGCGCATCTCGTCGAAATGCGGCGCGGCGGCCGCATACGATCCCCCGCCGGCACCGGCGTCCTGGTGAAGGCGCCCAAGCCCAGTCAGGATCGCCGCTTCGATCTGCCAACCATTGGGCCGTCGACCGTCCAGCGCGTTGCAGACGCTGGTCTCGCCGGCCTCGCGGTGGTCGCAGGCGGAGTCATTATTGCGGAGCCGGCCCGCGTGATGACGCTCGCCGACAAGGCCAATATCTTCGTCGCAGGAGTGCGCGACGGCGGGCCCGCGTCGTGAATGCCCCGGTGCCGGCGCGGCCGCTGCGGATTTTCCTGGTGGCGTGCGAGGAATCCGGCGACCGCCTCGGCGCCGGCCTCATGCAGGCGCTCGCGCGATCGGCCGGACGGCCGATCGAATTCACCGGCATCGGCGGTCGCCACATGGCCGAGCAGGGCCTCGTCAGCCTGTTTCCGGTCGATCAGCTTGCGATCGTCGGGTTCAACGCCGTGTTCGCACGGCTGCCGATGCTGCTACGCCGCATCCGGGAGACCGCGCACGCGGTGCTCGCGCAGCGTCCCGATATTCTGGTCATCATCGACAGCCCGGATTTCACTCACCGTGTGGCGCGACGCGTGCGCGCCGCCGCGCCGGAGATTCCGATCGTCGACTACGTGTCGCCGACTGTATGGGTCTGGCGGCCGGGTCGGGCACGCGCAATGCGGCGCTACGTCGATCACGTGCTGGCACTGCTTCCATTCGAGCCGCAAGTGCACCAGCGACTGGGCGGTCCACCCTGCACCTACGTGGGTCATCCGCTGATCGAGAGCGCATCCGACCTGCGGCCCGACGCGGCCGAGCGCGCCCGCCGTGGTGCAACGCCTCCGGTCCTGCTGGTGCTGCCCGGAAGCCGAACCAGCGAGATCGCGCGTCACCTCGATCTGTTCGGGGCCGCGGTGCAGCTCATCGACGCCCGCTGCGGCCCGCTCGAACTCGTGCTGCCGACCGTTCCGGCCGTTCTCGACAAGGTGGTGCAGGGCACCGCGCACTGGCCGATCCGGCCCAAGATCGTAATCGACACCGCCGACAAATGGCGGGCGTTCAGGATCGCGCGCGCTGCGCTTGCGGTGTCCGGCACGGTGACGCTGGAACTGGCGCTCGCCGGCGTGCCCAATGTCGTAGTCTATCGGGTTTCGTTGCTTGAGGAGGCGATTGGTCGCCTGTTCCTGCGCGGGTCAACGATCGTGCTGGCCAATCTCGTTCTCGGCGAGAAAGCCGTGCCCGAGCTCCTGCAGCATGACGCGACCGCCGAGCAACTGGCGGCTGCCGTGACCCCGCTGCTCGGCACAACCCCGGAGCGGGCGCGGCAGGTCGATGCATTCGCGCGGCTCGACAGCATCATGGAGATCGGCAAGGCTCTCCCCAGCGCGCGCGCCGCGCACATCGTGCTTGAGACCCTAGTGCGGCGGATTTGACGTTCCTGCCAGCATCGCGGCGAGTCCTTCGTAGGAACGTCAAATCCAAAGCCACACTAGAATCATAAGGTTGCTAGTGTCCCTTTGCTTCCGACACTTGTAAAAGTGCCTGCCGCAAGGGAATACAAGCGTCGGAAGCGGGACACTAGCGCGCCGGAAAGCTCCGTCATGAAACTCTCGACCGATCGCGTGCTCACGACCCACGTCGGCAGCCTGCCGCGGCCAAAGCCGCTGATCGATCTCATTCTCGCCAAGGAGCGGGGCGAGCCGATCGACCCTGCGACGTTCGAGAAGGAGAGCGCGCAGGCGGTCGCGGATGTGGTCGCAAAGCAGATCGAGTGCGGGATCGACGTGGTGAGCGACGGCGAGATGAGCAAGCCGTCCTACACCATGTATGTCCGGCACCGTGTCGCCGGCATCGCCATTGATCCGCGCGCGGCCGAGAAGGGGCGCGACATCATGATCGGTCGCGACCAGCTCGCGCATCCCGATTTCATGCAGCGGATGGTGAAGTTCGGCGATATCCCGTTTCCTGGTTGTGTCGGCGAGCTGTCCTATGCGGACCGCACGCCGCTCGAGCGGGACCTCGCCCATCTCACTGCCGCCGTGGACCAGGCCGAACCTGCCGACACATTCATGACCGCGCCGTCGCCGGGCATTCTGACCCGGTTCGTCATCAACCTGCATTATCCCGACGAGGCCGCCTATCTCGAGGCGCTCGCCGGGGTGATGCGCGTCGAGTACGAGGCGATTGTCGCCGCCGGCTTTCTGCTGCAGATCGACGCGCCCGATCTGGGCTCCGCCCGCAACAATCAATACCGCCATCTGAGCGACGATGAGTTCCGCAAGATTGCGGAACGCAACATCGAAGCGCTCAATGCGGCGACCGCCGGCATTCCGGAAGAGTCGATGCGGCTTCACATCTGCTGGGGCAACTACGAGGGCCCGCACACCCACGACCTCCCGCTCGCAAAGATCATCGATGTCTGCTTCAAGGCCAGGCCGCAAGCGCTGAGCTTCGAGGGCGCCAACCCGCGTCACGAGCACGAATGGGAAGACCTGGAGACGATCGAAATTCCCGACGAGAAGATCCTGATTCCAGGCGTGATTGATTCCACCACCAACTTTGTCGAGCATCCGCGCCTCGTCGCGCAGCGCATTTGCCGCTACGCCGACATCGTCGGGCGCGACCGGGTGATCGCCGGCGTCGATTGCGGGTTCGGGACGTTTGTCGGAAGCGCTCCGCCGATGGTCGTGGACTCGATCGTCTGGGCCAAGCTCCGCGCCCTTGCCGACGGCGCCGAGATTGCGTCCGGGCGGCTGTGGGGCTGAGCCGATGGCCCGGCGGCCGCGAGACTACTTCGCGGCCGCGCTTGCCGCCGGCGCCGGAGGCTGTGCGTCGGCCTTCGCCTGCAGCGCTTCGATCACGACCTCGCCGTAGCGCGTCATCGCCGCGGTCTTCTGCGCGGGGTCGATCCCCGTCAGCGCGCTCACCCCCTGACAGTAGGCGAGGATCAGCGCATTGGCGACGTCCGCGAGCTTCGCCTTCGGGTTCTGGGTGGCGAGGTTGTTGGCCTGCGTGGTCGCGGCCTGGGCGCTGATGTTGAGGGCGGCCTTGCCCTCAAGCTTGGTCGCGGCTTCCAGCAGCGACGAAGGCACGCCCGACTTGTCGGGGGCCGGACAGGTGAACGCCGGCTGCCACGAGGGATCGTGCTCGAGCAGCGAGGCGCCGAGCGGCGTTGCCCAAATAATCCCGACGTCCGGCTCGCTCTCGTTCAGGGTCATGCTCGTGACGTAGGAGGTGATCTCGCGCGCAAAGCGCTCGAGCGCCCGGCTCTTGCCTTCGTTGGAGAGCGAGGCGTTGGCGGCGACCACCGGGCAATAGGCCGCGATCAGGTTGTTGACGATGTCGGTTACGCCGGCGTTCGGATTCCTTGACTGATAGTCGGCGACAAGCTGCGCATAGGAGACCGAGCGAGCGGCGAGCTCACGGCCGAGCCCCGCGATCACGCTGGGAGTAAAGCTTGGGCTTGCGCCCTGGCCGACCTGCGGACAATCGAACGTGCGGGCCGAAGCGCTGGCGTAGACCGGCAGCGACAGCGTCGAGCGCCAAGCCGCCACAATGCTCGGCGTGGCGTTGGGCGGCGCGTCGTTGCCGAAGCTGGTGCGCACGTAGTTGGCGAGGTCGGCGAGGCTCTGATCGCCGAGCGCGCCCGCAAAGCTCGGCATCGCAATGATGTCATCGCGCGCCGGGACGCCCTGCAGCACGGCGGCCAGAATGTCGAACGGTTTGGCCGCGAGGATGGCAGGATTGCCGGCGAGCGGCGGGATCTGGTTGGCGATGCCCTTGCCGTCGGCCTGATGGCAGGACGCGCAGTTGTCCGAATAGAGCTTGGCCGCACGCGCCTGGACGTCGGGCGCGAGCTTGTCCGCCACCGGCTTCGGCGGCGTTTCGGCACTGGGCGGCAAATCGAGCAGGAAGGTTGCCATCGCGTTGAGATCGGATTCTGTCAGGGACGACAGGCTGTCGTGCACCACCTCCTGCATCGGCCCGAGCGCGGTCGAGTTGTTGCCCGCTCCCTTGCGCAGGAAGGCGATGAGGCGCGCCTTGTCCCACTTGTTGACGTTGCGCAGCGCTTCGGCCGTGATGTTGGGCGCGTACCATTGATCGATCCGTGCGCCCTGCAGCCACTTGCTCGCGATCGTCGCGCCCATGAAGTTCCGCGGCGTGTGGCAATCGCTGCAATGCGCGAGCGCTTCGACCAGATAGGCGCCGCGGTTCCACTGTGGGCCCCTGGCGGGGTTTTGCTTGTAGTAGCCTTCGGTGAAGAACAGCCAACGCCAGGGCAGCAGGGCGAGCCGGATGTTGAACGGGAAGTTGAGCTCGTTGCCACGGTTCTGCTGCTTGATCGGCGGAACACTGCGGAAGTAGGCCCACAACGCCTTGAGGTCGTCCTCGGTGATCAGCGTGAAGGCATCGTAGGTCATCACCGGGTAGAGGTAGCTCCCGTCGGCACCAATGCCGGCATGGACCGCGTTCTTGAAATCCTCGTACGTCCAGCGTCCGATGCCGGTGTCGGGGTCAGGCGTAATGTTGGGTGAGAAGATCGCGCCAAAGGGCGTGTCGAGCTTCAATCCGCCGGCGAACTGCTTGTCCTTGGCCGACGTGTGGCAGGGCATGCAGTCGGCCGCCTTGGCCACGTAGGCGCCGCGGGTCACCAGGCTCGGGCCGGACGGGGACGACGTCTGGGCGTCGGCGGCGCAGGCCGCCGACATCACAAGCGCTGCGCCAAACCAAACTCCACGCCATTTTGACAGACTGGCCATTGCTTCCCCTGCCATTCCTGATGTGTTTCGCCGTGATCGTAACGTGTTAGCCCGCCGATGCGATAGCTTTCGTGACAACCGCGGCAGGCACCCTATGACAAGTTGCCGACCTAATCCCGCCGGTTTCGGGTGATGCCGTCGTGTATATGCAGGCCCGCGGTCGGATGCGATCGGCAGCGTGTTTTCTTGCTATGTGCGCTCAAGATGCGATCGCTGTATTTGCTGTTCCGCAGCGCGAGCGCCGAGTTCGTACAAAGCTGGAATGTTCTCCGGTGCATCGAGCCGTCGATAGCTTCGTCTTGGCCATATCGCGGCTTTCTGCAAGCGCGGGCGGGCAATAAAGAGCGTGGTCACGAACTCGGTCCGGCGATGCTGTTCCACGGGTGCCGGAACCGGGCGCGGGATCATCTCTACGCCGAGGAATTCGAGGCAGATGGCGCGCGCCGGCGTCGTCGAATTGGAGCCGGCCTATTCGCGGCCGGAGACCGGCGCCAAATGCTACGCGCAACACCGGGTGTCCGAGCGCCGCGATCGCGTATGGGAGCTGATCGAAGCGGGCGCGGTGGTCTATGTGTGCGGTGACGCGGCCACGATGGCGCCTGCGGTCGAACAGACCATGCTTGCCATCTGCCGTGACAAGCGCGTCTGCGCGGACGATGCGGCCAAGACGTGGCTGGCGTCGATGAAGTCGGAGGGACGTTATTTGGTCGACATTTGGCCCAAGGGCTGAGGGTGCGCGGTCTGTCCGGATGGCTGGCTCAAAAGGCCCGGACAATCGGGGCGGGGCTTGGGTCCGCGTTTGTCGGTTGGCACCTTGCAGTTGTCGACCCGCTGCTCGTCGGTCCACTTCTCGCTGAGGCGTTCCTTCGCGGTCAGCAGTTCGGTCGGCCTGGCGGGCGAGGGCGCGGCTGTGCCGGACGTTTGCGTGCGATCATTGCCGGCCGGCGCGGGGTCCTGCGCGAACGCCGATGAGGCCAGCGCGACGAGGGTGGCTTGAACGATCAGCGCGAGGCTCAATCTTGGCACGCGGGCATGTCCCGGTGGAGAGGTCTTCACAGGATGGACGACCGGCCGCCGATGTCACCCCGTTTCTTGCTTTTGTGCGGTCGCGCCGCCGGCTTTCATTTGGTTTTGCGACCGCGATTTTCTTCAGGCGTTGCGCCGGCGCAACAGCATTCTGGCCGCGCTTGCGCTAGAATAGGATCCCTCGTTCGGAGCATCTCCCATGCGGCTTCTCCCCGTCATCGGCGCCATCGCGCTGGCGAGCGTGTTGATCGGCGCACATCCCGCGTCCGCCTTCATGATTTATTCCGGCGGGGGCGCTGGCGGATCTTCGCGCTATGCCGATCCGGATGATCAATTCCGTTCGTATTTCGGTCTGAGCGGGGGCGTCGAGCACGATCGGAGCTACGACCGCAGGACTCTGCCCGCGCAGAGCGTGATCGTTAATCAGGGAGTGCTGGCTCCGGACTGGTACTTCGGGCGACCCCGCCGCTGAGAATTTTGGCGGCCTGGAAGGATCGCGGCTTTCCGAACATTGCGGTTTGTGGCCCCAGGCTTGGCCCAGGAGCCGAATGCTCAGCAAAATTATCAGGAAATATATCTAACTGTTTGATCTAGTGTGGCTCCCCGGGCCGGATTCGAACCAGCGACCAACCGGTTAACAGCCGGTTGCTCTACCGCTGAGCTACCGGGGAACGCGCACCAAGCGGCGCCTATAACAAACGGGCGGCAGCTTGCCTAGCGCGAAGTCGCGTCCCATGCGGGACTCTGATCCTCCGCGTCACTGCGCGCCCCCGAGCACCGCAAAGCGGGCGATGGTCCCGCGCGTCAAGCCGCGCTTGCGCAGTTGCGCATCCGACTGGCGCGAAAGCTCGTGATATGTGGTGGCGCTTTGGCGGGCCTCCATGATCGCCGAGACGACGAGGTACAGAACGGAAGCAAGTTCATGTGCTTATTGCTATGCAGCACGGCACAACTCGGCCCCGATGTTGCGCAGCATGGCTGCACAACGACCTAGGCAATATGAGGAAACGCGAGAGCAGGGCGCGCCGTGCCGCGGCCCTGCGAGGTTAATCGCGCTCAGGAGAGATCGATCACGATCTTTCCGAAGTGCTGCGCGGACTGCATGTGGCGGAATGCGGCCGGCGTTTCCTCGAACGGAAACACTTTGTCGATCACCGGCTTCATTCCGGCGACCGCAATCGCGCGGTTCATCGCCTCGAACATCTGGGTCGAGCCGACCGAGATGCCTTGCACGTTGGCGCGTTTGCCC
>DATIPA010000046.1:0-14938 GCA_035472475.1 Xanthobacteraceae bacterium
AGCCGCAGCCAGAAGAAGCAGGCTGCCCAGAATGCCGTCATCGCGTTCGCCTTGCCGGTCAGATGCGCGATAATCACCAGCGCCGCAAAGGGTGCAAACACTTCGACCGCGTTGAGATGCGTGCGGTCGGCGCGCTTGCCCCACAGCGGTATGGGTCGCGGCGCAGGGTCGACGTAGTTGGGCGGCGTCAAAAATCCGTTGGTCATCACCTGACAGACGACGTAGGGAATCCACAGGGCCGCTGTGAGCATTGCCGTCCACGCCAAGTACTTGAGGTCCGTCGACATCGATTGCCCCCTGACGTTTATAGCGCCAGTTTCTGCAATTTGTTGAACGACGACGCCCACCCGCGATTGTGCAATTGGCGCACTTCGCTGGTCTGGAACAACTGTTGCACGAGTTTCAGCCGCGTCCCGCCGGGTGTGGGCTCGAGCGTCACGGTGACTTCGGTCTCGTGTCCACGCAGGCCGCTGTCGTCATCCCAGCCCCACGTGAACACCAATCGACGAGGGCGATCGATGAGATTGTAGACGCCGCTCACGGTGCGCAGCTGGCCGTCCGGCGTGCGCATCGTGGTCCGCCATTTTCCGCCGGGACGCACGTCGAGGTTCTTGGTTGGAATGTCGAAACCTTCCGGCCCGAACCATTTCGCCAGCAATTCGGGCTCGGTCCAGTAGTCGAACACGCGTTCGGGCGGCGCCGGGATCAGGCGCTCGATCTCGAGCACACGATCATTCATGACTTCCTCCGTTTGGGCGTGTCAGCTGCCGCCAGAGCTTCGAGACGATCGAGCGCGTCGGACCAGTGGCGATGCCGGCGCGTCACCCAGGATTCGACCGGTTTGAGCGCCTCGCGTCGCATACGTACGAGCCGCCACTGGCGCTCGGTGCGCCGTTCGATGAGGCCGGCGCGTTCAAGGACCTGAAGATGCCGTGAAATGGCCGGTGCACTGATCCGGAACGGCTCCGCGATATCGCCGACCGTGAGCTCGCCGCGGGCGGCGAGGCGCTCCATGATGGCGCGCCGCGTCGGATCCGCGAGTGCGGAAAAGACCGCGTCGAGCCTGTCCGGAAGCGCTGTCGTCATCTTGGCCGATGGCGTTGCATAGGCCGGGGCGAACCGGCGTCCGCCTCCACGGAAAAAGCGCTACGCGGCGTATTCATCATGCCGGCGCAACCAGGACATTGGGCCGCTCTGCTCGTCCCGCCCTTTCGGCACGAGATCAAGATGCTGATAGGCGGAATTGAGCATGTCGAGACCGCGCGCATAGCACGCGTAGGTCCGATAGATGGTGCCGTCCGTGTCCTTGTAGAAGACGCTCAGTCCCGGCGCTTCCTCCATGGTGAATCGTCGGGTTCCAAAATTGTAGTTGTTGTCGGTCTTTTTCAGGTCGTCGGGTGTGAACGAGACGCCAAAATCATAGTTGAAGTCGTTGCGCAAACACGAGACCCATTTAAACGACCAGCCCATCCGTCGCTTGTACGCGTCGAGGCGTTCGAGCGGCGCGCGTGAGATCGCCACCAGGTTCACGTCGCGGTGGTTGAGATGCACCACCGTCGGATTGTAGGTGTCGGCCCAGAACGAGCAGCTTTTGCACCCGGCCTCCCAGTCGGGATGAAACATGAAGTGATAGACGATCAGCTGGCTCTTTCCCTCGAACAGATCGGCCAGCGATACCTTGCCCTTGTCTGAATCGAACATGTAGTTCTTTTCGACCCTCACCCACGGCAACGCGCGCCGCTCTGCGCTGAGTTCGTCGCGCAGCCTGGTGAACGCCTTCTCCTTGTCGAGCAGCGCTTTGCGCTTCGCCAGCCACTGCTCGCTCGAAACAACCCGATGCGTGGTCATGGCCCTCACCCGGCTTTGCGCTGTTCAGGTTTGGCTTGCTGCGCAGGCGGCGGCGGTGGGATCGTGTTCGTAAAGCTTGGCCTCTCGGCATTGCGATCGTAATAAGCGGCGAGATTCTTGGCGGCCGCGATCGCCTCGCTGCCCTCCGGGAACTTGCGCACGTAGAACAGGATCGGCATGACGTTGATGTCAGCAAAGCTGAACTGGTTGCCGGCCAGGTAGTCGGTTTTCGCCACCGCCTTGTCGAGCAACTTGATCTGTTCGCGCAGTTCGGGCGTCACCTCGTCGATTACCTTACGGTCCGGTTTGCCGTCCGCCGTTTTTGGAAAAATGTAGCCGAACAGGTAGGTGCGCACCATGGTGCGGTCGATCACGGTGTTGACCGCCGACACCCACTGCTCGGCGAGTGCGGCGCTACGTGCGTCCTCGGGGATCAAGCGCGGGCCGGGAAACATGCGGTCGAGATACGTCCCGATCGCTTTCGATTCGAACAGCTCGAAGTCGCCATGGCGCATCGCCGGAATTTTTCCGAACGGATGGATGGCAAGGACCTCGGGCGAGTGTGGCGGCGCCGGCCGCAGGTCATAGGGTACGCCCTTTTCCTCGCACGCCATGCGGGCTACCCGGACGTAAGTCGATTGCGGAAATCCGATAATTTCGACATTGGGCATGACGTTGCTCCCTGGTAATTAACTAGTTTGTTAATTAATTGGCCGGTTCAGAGGTGTCAATCGGCTTTGCCGGCGATCACGCGAACGTCATGTCGTGTTGCGCCCCGCTTGCCAGCCGACGGTCGCCGCGGGCACCGCGTCGGTCGAGGCAAAGTATGGCTTGATGTCGATCAGCGGCGTACCATCCAGACAGTCAAGCCCGACCACGGAGAGCCGTGTACCGTCGACCCGCACCAGCCTAATCACGCTCGTGGCGATCGGGTTCGGCCGCACCGGCGAGCGCAGTGCGAAAGTGCCACGTTGCGTGTCGTAGTGGCGCGGCGCCTGCACGACGAGGTCGCGGCGCGCCTTGTCCATCCAATAGAGCACCAATAGGTGCGAACAGGTCTCGACTTCCTTGAGCGCGGCGGCGTAGCGCGGATCAACCTCGATGGTGCAGACCGCGTCCGACTCACGCGCGTTCTTCGGGCACTCGTCGCGCGTCGCCCACGGCGTGCGGATGCGGCCGATGAAATAAAGCCCGGCATCGAATTCCTTGGGCAGCTCGACTGCGACCTCGCCGGGGCGGAGGCCGTATGGATCGGTGGACATGCACGTTGACTCCAGAATCCCGTCCTTCTGTATCTCGCACGCTCCGAAGCGCAATGCGTGACCATCGCTCGAGATCGCTCGCTCTATCCTTGCAGCCGGCTACCGGCCGCCTTGCCTCGACATAACGATATGTTTATATGTTAAGCGTGGCCCAGAATCGCTTCTCGTTCGACGAATTGTCGACCATGCTCAAGGCCGCAGGCGAGGAAACGCGGCTGCGCTTGCTTGCATTGCTGGCCGAAGCCGAGCTCACCGTCACTGAGCTCACGGAAATCCTGCGGCAGTCGCAGCCGCGCATCTCGCGGCACCTGCGGCTGTTGGCCGAGTCGGGTCTGGTGGTGCGATTTCGCGAAGGTTCGTGGGCGTTTTTCCGACTCGCCGAGCATGGCGATAAAGCCGACCTCGCGCGCGCGCTCGCTGCGCAACTCGATTCCGACGATCGCATGATGGCCCGCGATCGCGAACGCCTGGCCGCCGTGCGTGCCGCCCGCGCGACCGCGGCGCAAGCCTATTTCCGCGAGCACGCCGCCGAGTGGGACCGGATCCGGCGCCTGCACGCCGCCGACGCCGCGGTTGAGGCCGAAATCCAGGCGGCTCTCGCCGATCGGCCGTTCCGCTCGCTACTCGATCTTGGCACTGGTACGGGCCGCATGCTCGAGCTGCTCGGGCCCGGGCTTGAGCGCGGGCTCGGCATCGACCTTTCGCTCGACATGCTGGCGCTGGCGCGCGCGCGTCTCGACCGCGCGGGCTTGCGCCACTGCAGCGTGCGGCACGGCGACATCTACGATCTCGCGTTACCGCGTGACTCGTTCGACGTCGTGATCGTGCACCAGGTATTACACTATCTGGACGATGGTGCGCGCGCGCTGCGCGAGGCTGCGCGCGTCCTGCGCCCGCAAGGTCGGTTACTGGTCATCGACTTTGCGCCGCACGAGCTCGAATTTCTGCGCGATGAACATGCCCACCGCCGGCTCGGGTTTGCGGAAGAGACGGTCTCCCAATGGTTGGAGCAGGCCGGGCTCGATATGATCAGTCATCGCAACGTGCCGCCGGAAGCCGGCTCCGACGGCGAGATCGCAGTATCGCTGTGGCTCGCCCGCGATCCGCGGCTTGCAATCGCCGGTGCGCGTGAGGTGGCGTAGCGCTACGACTGAACCAGGCGCCGTCGCGTCGGAAACAACTCCAACCCGTAGCGCTCGTTGGCGTAGCCCCAGATGCCCTTGGGCGCGAACAGCATGATCGCGATTGCGATGACGCCGAGCAGGATCAGGTACCAAGTGCCGAAGTCGGCGAGATAGCGTTGCAGCAGGTAAAACACGATCACCCCGATCACCGGCCCTTCGAGTGTACCGATGCCGCCGATCACCACGATCAGGATCACATACGCGGTCCAGTCGAGCACTGCGAACGCGGCGTCGGGTGAAATGCGCGCCTTCTGCAGATAGATCAACGCGCCGATCATGCCGGTTGCGGCCGCGGTCAGCACGTAGACACCCAGCTTGGTACGGACATTGTCGACCCCCACGCTCTCGGCGGTCGCCTCCTGATCGCGGATCGCGAACAGCGCAAGGCCGCGACGCGAGCGTAGCACCAGGTAGACCGCGGCGATGGTGCCGGCCGCGAGCGCGAGCGCGATCCAGTAGCCGATGATGTCGCGGGCAGCCGGGGTGCGCACATCGAACAGCGCCCTGACCCATTCGATGCCAGCGATTTCGTTGGTGACAAACGGCGGCAGCGATGTGCCGGTCCCGCCGCCAAGTTGCTTGAATTGCGCGAACACCAGCCGATAGACCTCGGCCACGACCCAGCTGCCGATGGCGAAATAGGCGCCGCGGAAGCGAAACACGACGAGGCCGGTCGGTATCGCAAACAGCGCCGCGATCACCCCGGCGAGCGGGATCGCGAGCAGCGGGTCAAGCCCACCAAAGATCGTGAGCGCAAACAGCAGATAACCGCCCAGGCCGACGAACGCCTGTTGGCCGACCGAGACGAGGCCCGCATAACCGGCAAGCAGGTTCCAGCATTGCGCGAGCGCCAGCATGTAGAACACGAAAATGAGATCCTGGATCAGGTCGCGGGTGGCAAACGCCGGCAGGGCGGCCAGCGCGGCGATGAATGCGACGCTGCCCACCGTAAGAGCAATCGACAGCCGGGTCGTGACCGCGAGCCGGTAGGACGCGGCGTGAAGTGAAACGCGTTCGCTTGCCATGACCTCAATCCAGCGCGCGTGGGAACAGGCCGCGCGGTCGAAGCACCAGAACAAACAAAAACGCGAGATGTCCGGCCAGAATCTGCCATTCGGGGTTGATCTCAGCGCCAATTGTCTGTGCCAGCCCAATAATGACCCCGCCCGCGAGCGTCCCCCAGAAGCTACCCAGACCGCCGATGATCACTGCCTCGAATGCATAGAGAAGACGCGCTGGTCCGATCGTCGGATCAAAATTAGCCCGCATTCCGAGATAGAGCGCCGCGATGGTGGCGACGATCATCGCGACCCCCATCGCAAGCGAGAAGATCCGGCGATGATCGATGCCCATCAGTTCGGCGATCTCGAGATCATCGGACGTTGCCCGAAAGGCGCGACCGAGCGCCGTCCTGTAAAACAGGAAATTCAGCCCGAGAATCACCAGGACCGCGGACCCAAAGGTTGCGAGCGGCATCAGGCCGACGGTGATGCCGCCGCCAAGGGACACCGACGCGGTTTCAATCGCGCCGGCTTGCAGCCGCTGACTGTCGGCGGAGAAGCCCTGCATCAGTCCGTTCTGAATGATGATGGAAAGCCCGAAGGTCACCAGCAGAGGGGGCAGTATGCCGTGGCCGAGCGTGCGGTTGAGGAGCAGGTGCTGGAGCCCAAGGCCGACCCCAAACATCAGCGGCAGCGCCACCAGCAGGGCTACAAAAGGATCGACCGCGAGCCAGGTGGCCAGCGCCAAGATCGCGAACGCCGCAAGCACGATGAGGTCGCCATGCGCCAGATTGACGAGCCGCATGATGCCGAATGTGAGCGATAGGCCGGCGGCAAACAGGGCATAGAGACCACCAAGGAGCACACCCTGGATAATGGTGTCGGCGAGACCGACCATGTCACGCTTCAATGCCGATGTAGATCTGGCGAACTTCCGTCGAAGCCATTACCCGGCGCGGCACGCCTTCCGCGACCTTGCGGCCGAAATCGAGCACGATTAATCGTCCGACGACGGCCAGTAGCGCATGCACGATATGTTCGATCCATACGATCGCCGTGCCGGCGGCATGTACGTCCCGGATGGTCTCGATCAGCGCCCCGCATTCGGCTTCCGTCAGGCCGCCGGCGATTTCGTCGAGCAACAGCAGCTGCGGTCCGGTAGCGAGCGCGCGCGCCATCTCCAGCCGCTTGCGCTCCAGCAACGTCAGCGATCGTACCGGCGTGTCGGCACGCGCGATCAGGCCCGTGTGCACCAGAATGTCAGCACATGGCGCGGCGGCATCGCGCTCCGCCAGTCCGCGCCCGTGCACGGCACCCACCAGCAGGTTTTCAAACACCGTGAGGCTCTCGAATGGCTGCGGGATCTGATAGGAGCGTCCGATCCCAAATTTGCAACGTTGATGGGCGCTGGCGGCCGTTATGTCGCGATCGTTGAGACGGATTTCGCCGCGATCGGGAGCAAGGCTCCCGGCGATCAGATTGAACAGTGTCGTCTTGCCAGCACCGTTGGGGCCGATGATGCCGAGCGCCTCGCCGGGCGCCACGGTGACGTCGAGATCATCCGCGGCGACTACCGAGCCGAACGATTTGCACAGGCCTTTGATTTGGAGAAGCATGAGTGGTGTCTTGACGGACGTCAAACTCGGAAGACGCGACCGCGCTTGTCGCGGGTATCCACGTCTTTTCTCGCACGCTGCACATTGAAGACATAGATGGCCGGGTCAAGCCCGGCCATGACCGAGCGGTGAAGCTAAACGCTAGCTGATCGGCTGCATCTTCCCCGCTGCCGGGATGATTGGGGCCGTCCGGTTGTCGGTAATGACAATGTCGTACTTGTTGCCGTCCTTGAGCCGCCACTGACCGCCGACCAGCGGCGTCTTGGCAACATTCTTCTTGGCGAACGGAGGAAGGTTTTCGCCGTTCCACGCCAGGTGGCCGACGACGGTGTCGAGATTGGTGTCGGCGATCGCCTTCACGGTCGCCTTGGCGTCGCCGCGTTGGGGGGTGCGCTTGAGCACGTCGACCGCAACCTCAAACAGCGCGTGCACAAAACCGATCGGCTGCGTCCATTGTTTCCTGGTCGCGCTCTCGTAGGCACCGGCGAGATCCTTGGCACTCTGCCCGGTTAGTGAGGATTTGAACGGATGGTTCGGCGACCACCAAACTTCGGACGAGAGATTGTTGCCGTCACGTCCCAGCGCTTCGACCGCGACCGGGAATAGAATCGCCTTGCCGATCGACGCGATCTTGGGCTTGAAGCCTTGCTGCAACGCCTGTTTCCAGAACGTGGTGAAGTCCGGCGGCAACACCACGCCCGTGACGATTTCGCAATTTGCGCCCTTGAAGGCGTTGATCTGAGCCGAGAAGTTGTCGGTGAGGTTTTGATAGCGCCCGGGGTCGGTGAGCTTGTAACCGAGCTTGTCAAGCACCGGCGGAAAGCCGACCTGCTTGTCGCCCCAGGCGTTGCCATCGCCGTCGTTGGGAAACAGGCCGCCAACGGATTTGTTGGTCGGGAGCTGGCTCCACATGTTGGTGAAGACGGCGATGACGTCCTCAAGTCCCCAGAAGAAATGGTACGTGTAGTTGAAGTCTTTCCAGGCTGGCGGACCGCCGCCCGGATTGGCCTGGCGCCCGATGAACCAGGGCTGCCATGGTGCGACTGTCGAGATGCACGGCACCTCCTCGATCTCACACTGGGTCGAGACCGGATTGGTGGTCTCGGGTGTCGATGCCACCAGCATCAGGTCGACCTTGTCTTGTACGATCAGATCCTTGGCGACCTGCGCGGCGCGGTTCGGATTGGACTGGCTATCCTTGACGACGACTTCGACCGGCGCTGTCGCGCTGCCGACCTTGATTCCGCCTTTGGTTGCGTCCTTGAAGCTCGCGATAATGAAATTGTCGGCCTCGGCGAACGCGGCGAGCGGCCCGGTCTGCGGGCTCACATAGCCGAGCTTGACCGGTTTTGTTTGCGCAATCGCCGGCGCGGCGACGGCGCCGGTCGCCAATGCGGCGCCGGTCAGAGCAGTTTGTTTGAGCAGTGTGCGGCGATTGATGTGTGGGAATGCGCTCAATCGCGTCATGTGCCTCCTCCCTCTCGCGCGGGATCTTGACCCGACTTCAAAATATCTGTTCGATAATCGAACGAGCGTTCGCTTTTCGGTTAGTCTCGAATAGCGCCGCGGTTGAGTCAATCACCGGATCCCATGCGCGACCAAATCCAGCCGCACGATCGTCAGGACAAGGAGTTCATGACGACCCTCGCCAAGGGTCTCACGGTGTTGGCGGCGTTCGGCCGGCAGCGTCCGGCCATGACGTTGTCCGAGGCCGCCGGTGTCGCCGGGCTCTCGCGTGCAACGGCGCGGCGGGTGCTCCGCACTTTGGCGCAACTCGGTTACGTGGCGCAGGAAGGGCGCGCCTTCACGCTGACATCGCGCGTGCTCGAGCTCGGCTTTGCCTATCTGTCGGGGCAGGACTGGATCGATCGTGCGTTGCCGCTGATGAAAGACCTGAGCGAGCGCCTGAGCGAGTCTTGCTCAGGCTCGATTTTGCAAGGCACCGAGGTCGTATATGTCGCGCGCATCCCGGCACGCCGGATCATGTCGACCGCGCTCGCGGTCGGAAGCCGATTGCCGGCGTTTCACACCGCCATGGGGCGCGCCCAGCTCGGCTTTCTTGATGACATGGAAATCTGGCGGCGCCTGCATGCCGTGCGCATCGAGCCCTACACGCCCTACACCATCACGGATCTGCAGGCACTGTTCGATCGTGTGCGCCTTGATCACGAGCAAGGCTTCGCCATCGTGGATGAGGAGCTTGAGCGCGGTTTGCGCTCGATCGCGGTGCCGGTGCTCGATCGCGACGGACAGGCGGTCGGAGCCATTAATCTGTCCTCGCATTCGACCCGCACCACCCGCAACGAAATGCGCGACGTGTTTCTGCCGGAGCTGCGGAAGATCACGGCCCACGTTTCGCAGTGATTCAGAAACGCAGATAGTCGGGCGCGGCTGGACCGCGCTTGTGTTGACGGCAACGAGCCCGTAACGTTTCGTTCGAATTGCGCACATGCGTTCGCATTTCGAACAGCACCCGCGCGACGGTTCAACGGGAGGAGCACCATGGCGAAAGCAGCGAAGGCGGCACGCGCCAACAACCAGGTCGAGTTTGCCAAGAGGCCCGAAACCGTCGGCCGCGTGAAAGTGACCCGACCGCAGACCGGCAAGGAATACATCGAGTCGCTGCGCGACGGCCGCGAGGTCTTCATCTACGGCGAGCGCGTCAAGGACGTCACGACCCATCCGGCGTTCCGCAACACCACCCGCATGGTCGCGCGGCTGTTCGATGCGCTGCACGACGACAAGCGTAAGCACAAACTGCTGTTGCCGACTGACACTGGCAACGGCGGCATGACGCATGCATTCTTCAAGGCGCCGAAGAATCTCAAGGAACTGATCGCCGGCCGTGACGCGATCGCCGAATGGGCCAAGCTCACCTATGGCTGGCTGGGGCGCGCGCCTGATTACAAGGCCGCGTTCCTGGCGACGCTCGGCGCCAACGCCGATTTCTACGATCCCTATCAGGACAATGCGCGCCGCTGGTACAAGTTCAGCCAGGAGCGCGTGCCGTTCATCAATCACGCCATCATTCATCCTCCCATCGATCGCGACCGCCCGCCCAACGAGGTCGGCGACGTATGCGCTCACGTCGATAGAGAGACCGACGCCGGCATCATCGTGTCAGGCGCCAAGGTGGTGGCCACAGGTTCGGTGCTGACCAACTACACGTTCGTCGCACATCATGGCTTGATTCCGGTTCAGGACAAGAAATTCGCGGTCGTGTTCATGGTCCCGACCAACGCGCCGGGCGTGAAGTTCATCTGTCGCACGTCTTACGAAATGACGTCGACCGCGATGGGCTCGCCGTTCGACTACCCGCTCTCCAGCCGGCTCGACGAGAACGACGCCGTGTTCATTATGGACAAGGTGCTGGTGCCCTGGGAGAACGTGTTTGTCTACGGCGACGTCGACAAGGCCAATAACTTCTTCCCGCGCACCGGTTTCCTGCCGCGGTTCGTGGTGCATGGCTGCACGCGGCTTGCCGTCAAGCTCGATTTCATCTCCGGCCTGCTGCTCAAGGCGACCGAAGCCGCCGGCACCAAGGACTATCGCGGCGTGCAAGCCAACGTTGGCGAGGTGATCGCCTGGCGCAACCTGTTCTGGGGCTTGTCGGATGCAATGGTGCGCGATCCCAAACCGTGGATCGGCGACTACGTGTTGCCCAACATGGATCCGGGCAACGCCTATCAAATCATCGCCACCATGGCCTACACCCGCGTGAAATATCTGATCGAGCAGACGGTGGCATCGGGCTTGATCTATCTCAACAGCCATGCCCGCGACTTCAAGAATCCGGAGATCCGGCCCTATCTCGATCGGTACCTGCGCGGTTCCAACGGATACAAGGCGGAAGAGCGCGTGAAGCTGCTCAAGCTACTGTGGGATTGCCTGGCGAGCGAATTCGGCGGACGGCACGAGCTCTATGAGATCAACTACGGCGGCTCGACCGAGGAAATCCGCCGCTATTGTCTGTTCGGCGCGCAGGCCTCCGGCAATGCCGACAAGTTCAAGGGTTTTGCCGAGGAATGCATGGCCGAGTACGATCTCGGCGGTTGGAAAGTGCCCGATCTCAGCGACCCGGGCGAACTCAGCTATCACGTGCTGCGAAGAGCCTAGGTTTCTCCGCCGTAATCGCCTGCTCGACAAACAGCGCGGCCGCGAGCGCAGTCCTGTCGCGCGCGAAACGGCCGACGATCTGGACGCCGAGTGGCATTCCGTCGGCATCCACGAGCCCGGGCACGTTGATGCACGGCACGCCCATCAGGGTCCACAGCCGGTTGAACGAAGGGCTGCCAAGAAAATCGAGACCCTTGGGGGCAGCGGTCGCCGCCGACGGCGTGAGCAGTACGTCGATGTCGGTGGCGAGTTGGTTCAAGGTCTGGCGCGCGCGCTTGGCCACCCGGCGCGCGGCGTCGTAAGCGTCAGGCGTAATCGCGGCCGCTTTGTCGAGCAGGTCACGCAATCGCGGCGGCAGCCGGTCGCGGTGATGGTCGTACTCGAACGCATAAGCGCGCCACCCCTCATAACTCTGAATAATGGCGAACGCCTGCGACGCCTCCTCGAAAATCGCCGGCAATTCGAGTTCGCGCACCTCAGCACCCTTGGCCGCGGCCGCGCGCGCGGCGGCCTCGACCGCAGTCCGCATCGCGTCGCTCGCGTCACTCCATTGCTGGGTGCGGGTCAGCGCGATGCGCGGCGGCATGGCCGCAACCTCTTCGACCAGCAGATCGCGGCCGGAAATTGCCGTGGCGGCGAACGCCGCGTCGGCGACACTGGCGGCGAACATGCCAGCGGTGTCGAGCGACCAGGAGAAGCATTTGATGCCGGCGGTCGGCAGCAGTCGAAACGATGGTTTGAATCCCGCAACACCGCAAAACGCGGCGGGCCGAATGATCGAACCCCCGGTCTGGGTCCCGAGCGCGATCGGCACCATGCCGCCGGCGACGGCCGCGGCTGATCCGGACGAGGACCCGCCCGGCGTATGCGCCGGATTGCGGGGATTGCGGGTCTTGCCGGGATCGAGATACGCAAACGGCGTTGTGACGGTCTTGCCGATCACGATGCCGCCGGCCCGCCGGATCATCGAAACAATGGATGCGTCGCTCGCTGGCCGATGGCCGGCGTAGATCGGCGATCCGTAGCTCGTCGCGAAGTCCACCGTGTCGATGATGTCTTTGACGCCGACCGGCAGGCCGCGCAGCGGCAACGCGGCAAGTGTTTGAGCCGAGATCTTTGCCTGGCGTTCGGCGCCGGCAAGATCGAGCGCGGCGAACGCACCAATCTCGGCTTCGCGCGCCGCGATGGCATCCGCGCACGCGCCCACGACCGCGGCCACCGGCAGCTCGCCCCGTTCGATCCGGCGAGCAAGATCAAGCGCAGACAGCATGACAATTCTCCAGGTCGGCGGCAGGACCCGCGTAGCTGGGTCCATGTTTTGCTTAACCATATTTTGAGCCGCCGCAAATCCGCCCATCAGTATTGAAGAGCCGTTAACAGCGGGCCTCGCATGGTCGGTCCATGCGCCCGCTTTATCGCTATATCGGTGGCTCGTTTTTGCTGCTCGCGCTCGCGGGCTGCAGCGGGTCGTGGTTCGCGGAACGCGAACCCTGGCGGCGCGAAGCCGAGGAAGCCTGCCTCAAGTCGGGCACGGTCAAGGAAGGCCCTGCCATCGCATTGCTGAGCCCGATCCAGGGCCCGGGGATCTGCGGCGCAGACTTTCCGCTCAAGGTCGCGGCGCTCGGGGACGGGTCTCCCCTCGGATACGCCGACGAGGTGCGGCCGCCTGGCCTGGTGCCGCAGGGTCCGACTTATCAGGCGGCCCGGCCTACGCCGAGTTATCAGCCGTCGCCGAGCTATCAGCCTGCGCCGAGTTACCAGTCGTCTCCGGGCTATCAATCTTCCGCGGCCTCGTCGTCCGCGCGCGCAGTGCCGTCCTACGCGCCGCCGAACGAACCGAGCGACTTGCGCCGGCCGCAGGCCGCAACGATGCCGCTTGATGATCCCTATCGCTATCGCGGACCGCAGAGTGCGCCGCCCAGCAGCACGCCCGGCGCTCCCATGCCGCTCGGACCGGCGCGCGCACCGGTCGCCGCACCGACGGTGGCGGCCGTCTCGCCGGCGGCAACGCTTGCATGCCCGATTGTCTCGGCGCTCGATCGCTGGGTCACCGACGCGGTGCAACCCGCGGCGCAGCGCTGGTTCGGCAGCCCGGTGGTCGAGATCAAACAGATCTCGGCCTATTCCTGCCGCGGCATGAACGGCCAGCCCGGCGCGCATATTTCCGAGCACGCCTTCGGCAACGCGCTCGACATCGCGGCATTTACGCTCGCCAACGGGCGCACGATCACGGTGCGCGACGGCTGGCGCGGGATGCCCGAGGAACAGGGTTTCCTGCGCGACGTCGAGGCGGCGGCCTGCGAGCAGTTCACGACCGTGCTGGCGCCCGGTTCCAATTCATTTCACTACGATCACATTCACGTCGACCTGATGCGGCGCTCGAGCGGCACGCGCATCTGCAATCCGGAGGCGGTGTCGGGCGAAGAGGTTGCGGCGCGCGCGCAGTCGCGCCTCGCGCAATCGCCCCCCGCGCAACGCGCCATGCTGGCGCAGCCGCAACGCATGTCATCCGCGGCGAGCCGTCGGCGCGAGCCGGCCGGCGACGAGTATTACGAGAGCGAAGAGTTTTCGCGGCAGGGAGCGCGTTACTAGTGCCCCGTTTCCGAAGTTCGTGATACGTCGCGGCGCCCCTGACACGAACTTCGGAAACAAAGGGGCACTAGCAAGTATGTGATTCTAGTGCCGCTTATCGATTTGAAGTTCCTGAACGAGCTTGCGGCAGGTGATGCAGGAACTTCAAATCGGCGGCACTAGGTCTAGCGCGCGCCGTAGGCGGCCATGAAGGTCCGCACCGCGATCCCGACCGCATACGCGATCTCTTCGGACGTCGGCGCGCCGCAATTGAACAGGGTTCTCCTGAACGACGTTGCCATGACTGCACCCATGAACTGCTCGGCCGCAATCACGGTGTCATCAACAGCGAGCACACCGGCTGCGACCTGCGCGTCGAGATAAGCCGCGAGCTTTTGCCCGCCGCACGCAGGACCGGTCTCATAGAACTTGCGCCCCAGCTCAGGCATGCGATCCGCGACGGCGATAACCGTGCGGATCGCCGACATCTGCTCGGGCCGGCACATCACCGTGGCAAACGCAACCCCGAGTTTCGCCAACACTGCCGCAACGTCGCGCTCGGCATGATCGAACTCGAACACGCGTTCGGCGTGGATGTGACACGCCTCCTGCACGATCGCATCGAACAGTGCCTGCTTGTCGTCGAAATAGACGTAAAGCGTACCCTTCGATACGCCGGCCGCGCGGGCGATCTCACCCATGCTGGCGGCGTCGAAGCCCTTTTCCAAAAACACCGCAGTCGCGCCGTCCAGAATCTGGCGGCGCTTGGCCCCATCATCCTCGGGCGCGCGTGACGGGCGGATGAGTTCGGCTTGGATTGTCATAGCGGACGGTCCGCAGGCTCATTGCTCACGGGAAAACATAGGCGCGAATCGACCCTAAGGCAATGACCGAACCGTTCGGTCAATCTTGACATGCGGTCCGAGACGGGCGTACTGTGACCGAACCGTTCGGTCAATACTAGGTGGAGCTTGCTGGATCGGGGTCCTGACATGAGCGCAAAAACCGAGCGATTAGAAGCGCATAGCCATCTCAACCTGGTGGTCGAGACGGCCGGCGAGGAAACCTCGATTCCGACCGCGCGCGCCCTGGCCCCGGCGCTGCGGCCCCCGGTTGAAGTCTCGGGGCCGCAGACCGCCGGCCGCAAGCCTGGCTCCCGTCGCCGCAGCATCATCCTGGGTGATGCGGTTCTGCTGGTTCTCGGAGTCGCCGGCTGGTACGGCGAATACTGGTGGACCGTCGGCCGTTTCACGGTCTCGACCGACGATGCCTACGTCTACGCGCACAACACGACGATCGCCGCCAAGGTGCCGGGCTATCTCGCGACCATTCAGGTCGCC
>DATIPA010000047.1:0-70169 GCA_035472475.1 Xanthobacteraceae bacterium
AATTGTATCTTTTTGGCGCCTCGATCGCCGTTGGCTTGCGCTCGCGGGAGGCAACTCCTAATGCCGTTGGCTATTCGAACGGTTGAGCGAAGCGCCGGTGTGAAGCGAATCTCGAATGGTGCTTTGGGTTAAGGCTCTGCACATCATCTCCGTCATCGCTTGGATGGCCGGAATGCTCTATCTGCCGAGGCTATTCGTCTACCATGCGGAGGCGGCGAAGGGTTCAGAGGCATCTGAGACCTTCAAGGTCATGGAGCGGCGGCTCCTCAAGGCCATCGTCAATCCATCGATGATCCTCGTCTTTTTGACCGGATTTACCCTGGTCTATCTGACTGGAGATTGGCGGGACGGCTGGTGGCAGGCGAAATTCATTCTGGTTCTGGGCCTAGCCGGGCTGCACGGTTATTTTGCCCGCTGCGTTCGCTCTTTTGCCGAGGACCGCAATGAGCGGCCTGCCCGTTTCTATCGGTTTTTGAACGAGGCTCCGACAATACTCATGATTTTCATTGTGGTGTTAGCGGTGGTGAAGCCATTTTGACGCACTCCGGGCAAAGCCCAGTCTAGCGGCACAAAATGCCTGTTGAATAATTCCGCGAACGCGACTATGAACCGGCACCCGTGCTTTCAACCCGGGTTCCACCTAGCGGCGCCGGATCGCCCGATCCAACTTTCGCCGCGCGGCCCTGACGCGACCAACTTCACCTCGAATCGTCAGCACCATCACCCACCATGTCTAATGACTTTGCAGGTCTGAGGGACCGAAAGTCCGAGTAAAGGTCCGCCAATGCGGGAAATGAAACTCAAGGAATTAAAACAAAAATCGCCAACCGAGCTCTTGGCGTTTGCGGAGGAGAACGACGTTGAAAATGCGTCGATCATGCGCAAGCAGGAGCTGATGTTCGCGATTCTCAAGCAGCTCGCATCGGAGGAGATCGAAATCATCGGCGAGGGTGTCGTCGAAGTGCTGCAGGATGGCTTCGGCTTCCTGCGCTCGCCGGAGGCAAACTACCTGCCCGGCGCCGACGACATCTACGTTTCGCCATCGCAAATCCGGCGCTTCGGTCTGCGCACGGGCGACACCATCGAGGGCCAGATTCGAAGCCCGAAGGAAGGCGAGCGCTATTTCGCGCTGCTCAAGGTCAACACGATCAACTTTGAGGACCCGGAGAAGGCGCGACACAAAATCAACTTTGACAACCTCACGCCGCTCTATCCGGATGAACGGCTGCGGATGGAATACGACGATCCGACCAAGAAGGATCTTTCGGCCCGCGTGATCGACATCGTGGCGCCGGTCGGTAAAGGCCAGCGCGCGTTGATCGTGTCGCCGCCGCGCACTGGCAAGACCGTGCTGCTGCAGAACATCGCGCACTCGATCACGCGTAATCATCCGGAATGCTATCTGATCGTGCTTCTGATTGACGAACGCCCCGAAGAAGTGACCGACATGCAACGCTCGGTTAAGGGCGAGGTGATCTCGTCGACCTTCGACGAACCGGCGGCTCGTCACGTGCAAGTCGCCGAGATGGTGATCGAGAAGGCCAAGCGGCTGGTCGAACACGGCCGCGACGTCGTGATCCTGCTCGATTCAATCACCCGGCTGGGACGCGCCTACAACACCGTGGTGCCGTCCTCGGGCAAGGTTCTGACCGGCGGTGTCGACGCCAACGCGCTGCAGCGCCCGAAACGGTTCTTCGGCGCCGCGCGCAACATCGAGGAAGGCGGCTCGCTCACCATCATTGCGACGGCGCTGATCGATACCGGCAGCCGCATGGACGAAGTGATCTTCGAAGAGTTCAAGGGCACGGGCAACTCGGAAATCATTCTCGACCGCAAGGTCGCCGACAAGCGCACATTCCCGGCCATGGACATCACGCGCTCTGGAACCCGTAAGGAAGAGCTGCTGACACCGTCCGACGTCCTGAAGAAGATGTACGTGTTGCGCCGTATCCTCAATCCGATGGGCACGATGGACGCGATCGACTTCCTGCTCGACAAGCTGCGCAACACTAAAAACAACGGCGAGTTCTTCGAATCGATGAATACCTGACGCACTCCGCTCGCGTCAGCGGTCGCAAGCAACGCAGGGCGCTTGCTGATTTGCTCAATCGTCGGTTTGACAGAGGTTGATCAGGATCATCCGCGCATCGCCGCCAGTGCGCCGGCGATCGCATCGGGTTGATGCACCGGCAAAGAGCAGCGCTCTCCCACGCAGACGAAGGCGGCGCCCGAAGGCACGGCTTGAAGTTTCGCGCGGGCAGGATGGCCGGGTGACAGTTCGGCGTCAGTTGGGGCACGAACCACAATGCGATCGATGTACGGGATCGCGAGCGCGGCCTGCGCTAGCGCGGCCATGTCCGGACCGGTGACGACGATCTCCGCGGCTCGCAAGCGCAGATCGAGCGCGTTAAGAACGCTCACGTGACTGAACACGTTATCGACCGCAAGCGGCAACAACCCGTCAAACAATCGATCGACGCGTTCGCGCCAGCGAGGGTCACCCGTGAGGGCGGCCAACCGCACCAGGTTCTGCGCGATTAGAGCATTGTGGTTGGGAATAGCTTCGTCGAGGGTTGAGTGCGGCCGCACGACAAGGCCTTCGGCGTCATCGGCGGTCAGGAAATAGCGGCCGGTGGCAGCGTCGATGTAGTGGTGTTCCAGAGCGGATTGCCAAGCGACGGCGCGCGCAAGGTACGCCTGATCGCCGGTAGCCTCGTGCAGCGCCAGCGCCGCCCGGACCATTGCGGCGAAATCCGGCGAGAGGCCGGGATAAACCAGCCGGCCAGCCCGCCAGGCGTGTCCTAGGCGGTCCTGGCGGGTCATCGACGAGGCGACGAAGCTAAACGCGTGGGCCGCAAGGGCAATCCAATCGGGCGCGCCCAGAAGAACGCCGGCGTTGACGAGGCCGGCGATCATCAGTCCGTTCCAATCCGCCAGCACCTTGTCATCGAGGCCCGGGCGCACCCGCCGCTCCCGCGCTTCGAACAGCTTATGGCGCAGCGCAGCAAGTCGCGCCTCGTCGTCCATGCTGCGCGGTAAACCATTGAGCTGGTTGATGATATTATGGCCTTCGAAATTCCCGCCGGCGGTCACGTCGTAGTGCTCGGCGAAGAAGACGGCGTCGGCTGGCCCCAACAAGCGGTCAACCTCCTGCCGCGACCAGACATAGAACTTGCCCTCTTCGCCCTCGGAATCGGCGTCGAGCGAAGCTGCAAACGCGCCTTCTGCGGTCACCATCTCGCGCTTGAGCCAATCCACCGTTTCACTGGCCCGCTGGCGAAACAGCGGATTGCCGGATCGCCGGTGCGCCAGAGCGAGGAGCTCGAGCAATTGCGCGTTGTCGTAGAGCATCTTTTCGAAATGCGGCACCAGCCAGCGCTCATCGACCGAATAGCGCGAGAAGCCGCCGCCGAGGTGATCGTAGATGCCGCCGCGGCACATGTGGTCGAGCGACAGTTCGACCAAGTCGAAAAAGCGGTTCTCCCCTCGCCGCAACCCGGTGCGCCAGAGATTTTCCAGCATCGTGGATTGCGGAAACTTCGGCGCGCCGCGCAAGCCGCCGTTCGCCTGGTCGATCATGCGGCCAAGCTGCGTGGCCGCGTCATCCAGACCCGCAAGTCCGATCGTTACCGGTCGCTCGGCGCGGGCGCCAGCTGACAGCCGCTGCATCAAGGCGTCGCGGTTCTTGGCGATGCGCTCAGGTTCTTCACGAAAGACCCGTGCCAGCTCCCGGCACACGGCCGTAAAGGCCGGCCGACCGTAGCGGGATTCCTTCGGAAAGTAAGTCCCGCCCCACACCGGTTCGCCCGCCGGCGTCAGAAACATCGTAAGCGGCCAACCGCCCTGTTCACCAAGCATGTGCAAGGCGTGCATGTAGATCTGATCAATGTCCGGCCGCTCCTCGCGATCCACCTTGATGTTCACGAACAGCTCATTCATGACGGCCGCGGTGGCTTCGTCTTCGAAACTCTCGTGCGCCATCACGTGGCACCAGTGACAAGCCGCGTATCCGACCGACAGCAGGATCGGCTTGTTCGTGCGTTTGGCTTCCGCCAACGCGTCCGGTCCCCATGCCCACCAGTCGACCGGATTGTGCTGGTGCTGCAGCAAATACGGGCTGGTTTCGCGCGCCAGACGGTTTTGGTGGACGGACGGTACGGACGTAGCCATGTCGCCTCGGGTGTTTTGCGCCGGCAAGACCTATAGATGGTCGAGCAAAGCCGGCCGATAAAGCCCTATGAGCCGTAACGATACGATCTTCGCCCTGTCGTCAGGCCGGCCGCCGGCCGCCATCGCGGTCGTGCGCGTGTGCGGGCCGCGTGCCGGCGACGCGTTACGTCTGCTGGCGGGCCGTTTGCCTCAGCCGCGCATGGCGGCACTAACCAATATCCGCGACCCGGGAACCAAAGAGATCATCGATCAGGCGCTCGCCCTATGGTTTCCGGGTCCGGCCAGCGAAACCGGCGAAGACATCGCCGAACTCCAGCTGCACGGGGGGCGCGCCGTTGTCGCGGCTGTGTTCTCCGCACTGGGTGCGATCGCCGGGCTCCGCTTGGCCGAACCGGGCGAGTTCGCGCGCCGTGCGTTTGAGCACGGGCGTATCGACCTGACCCGCGCAGAAGCATTGGCCGATCTGATCTATGCGGACACGCAAGCGCAACGCCGGCAGGCGTTGCGGCAGCTACGTGGTCTCCTGGGCGATCGGGCAGACGCCTGGCGGCGTGTCTTGATCGAGGCGATGGCCTTGGTCGATGCTGGGATCGATTTTCCCGATGAGGGCGACGTTCCAGATGACCTCATTCGGCCGGCACTTGATACCGCAAAGCAACTGCTTGATGAGATTGATAAAAGCATAGCCGACGGAAATCGCGGCGAGCGCCTCCGGGAAGGCTTGGTGGTTGCGATCGCGGGCCCACCCAACGTCGGAAAGTCGAGCCTGATGAACCGCATTGCACGCCGCGACGCTGCAATCGTGTCCCCGGTTCCGGGAACCACTCGCGACGTGATCGAAGTCCATCTCGACCTCGAAGGTTACCCCATCACACTGCTCGACACCGCCGGTATCCACGACAGCTTGGATCCGATCGAGCAGGAGGGAATCCGGCGTGCGCGCGCCCGCGCTGCCGACGCGGATCTCGTGCTCTGGGTCGCCGACGCAACGGCCCCTGCGGAGTTTGCGCCAAAGGCTGCCCCGGATGCGTTCGGTTCAACCTGGGTGATCGCCAATAAGTGCGATCTGCTCAGCGGCGATCGGATCAAGGATTTGGAAACTCGCTTCACCGACAATGTGAAGGTCGCGCTGTCGGCTGCAACCGGGAATGGGCTTGAACGCCTGTTCTCGGAACTGACGGTCTTTGCCGAAAATTACTTCCAATCGACCGAGCCCGCGCTGGTCACGCGCGAACGTCACCGGCGCGCCTTGGGGGATGCGGCCGCCGCGTTGCGCCGTGCCATTGCCGAAGGGCCGGGCGGTCGGGAAGAGATGATCGCCGAAGATCTTCGGGTGGCTGCGACCGCGCTCGGGCGCCTGGTCGGGCGCGTCGATGTCGAGGACGTGCTTGACGCCATCTTCCGGGATTTCTGCATTGGCAAATGAGACTGTTTCACGTGAAACAGGAGCATATTTCCGGATCGTGACATCGCTTTTTCCCATGAATGCTCTACAAGCGCGCAATTGGGATTTACCATGAGCGCGCGCTACGACGTTGTAGTCATTGGGGGTGGTCACGCGGGCTGCGAAGCCGCGGCGGTGGCCGCGCGCATGGGCGCGAGGACCGCGCTCATCACACACCGGTTTTCGACCATCGGTGCGATGTCGTGCAATCCCGCTATCGGGGGGCTCGGCAAGGGGCATCTGGTGCGGGAAATCGATGCGCTCGACGGGCTGATGGGCCGGGTCGCGGACGAAGGCGGCATCCAATTCCGGGTGCTGAATCGCCGAAAAGGACCGGCAGTGCGGGGGCCGCGCGCTCAGGCGGATCGCGCCTTGTATGCGCGGGCCATGCAGCGCGCGATCGCAGCGACACCCAATCTCGAGGTGATTGAAGGGGAGGCCGACGATCTTCAGATCGCCGGGTCAATCACGGGCGTTCGCCTGGTGGATGGCCGAGTGTTCGCCGCCGGGGCCGTCGTGCTGACCACGGGTACGTTCTTGCGAGGGCTGATCCATCTCGGCGAACGCCAAATTCCAGCCGGGCGGGTCGGGGAGGCGCCTTCGATCGGCCTGTCCGCGACGCTCGAGCGGGCCGGGTTCGCGCTTGGACGGCTCAAGACCGGTACGCCGCCACGCCTCGACGGGCGCACGATTGATTGGGCTGCGCTTGAAATGCAGCCGGGAGATCAACCGCCTGAGCCGTTTTCAGCGCTCACGGAGCGGATCGAAAACCCGCAGATCGAGTGCGCGATCACCCGCACGACCGCGGAAACACACCGCGTCGTGCGCGCCAACGTGCACCGGTCGCCCATGTACTCCGGACAAATTCAGAGCCGCGGTCCGCGCTATTGCCCGTCCATTGAGGACAAAATCGTCCGCTTTGGCGAGCGCGATGGGCACCAGATCTTTCTTGAGCCCGAAGGGCTGAATGATCCGACCGTCTATCCCAACGGCATTTCGACATCGTTGCCGGAGGACGTGCAGTCGGCCCTGGTTGCCAGTATTCCGGGACTGGAGCGTGCGCGCGTGATCCGGCCGGGATACGCCATCGAATACGACTATGTCGATCCGCGCGAACTCCACCCGACACTTGAAACCAAGCGCTTGGCGGGCCTGTTTCTCGCGGGTCAGATCAACGGGACCACAGGTTACGAGGAGGCGGCCGCGCAGGGCTTGGTGGCAGGCCTCAACGCGGCCGCACGCGCTAGCCAAAGCGCGCCAATCCTGTTCGATCGATCGCAGGGCTATCTCGGTGTGATGATTGACGATCTGGTCACGCGCGGAGTGACGGAGCCCTATCGCATGTTCACGTCGCGGGCCGAGTATCGGCTGACATTGCGCGCCGACAACGCTGACCAGCGGCTCACGGACCTTGGCATATCAATTGGTTGCGTCGGGTTAGCGCGGTGCCGGCACCACCAGGCCAAAATGACTGCGCTTGGCGAGGCACGTGACTACGCACGCACGGTTTCAGTAACGCCGACACAGGCCAAAAAATATGGGTTTGCGCTCAACCGCGATGGCCAGCGGCGGACCGCGTTTGATCTGTTGTCCTACCCGGATATGACGATCGCAGACGTCGCCCGCATCTGGCCGAAGTTCGGTGAGCTCCTACCCGCAATTGCTGACCAACTCGAGATCGACGCGAAATATGCGGTCTATCTGGAACGCCAGGCGGCAGATGTGGCCGCCTTTCGGCGCGACGAAGCTTTGGTTTTGCCGGGCGATCTCGACTACGGCGAAATTTCGGGGCTCTCCAACGAAGTTCGCCAAAAGCTCGGCGCGGCGCGCCCGCGAACGTTAGGGCAGGCGGGTCGGCTCGACGGCATGACGCCAGCCGCACTGACGCTGCTGGCGAGCCATCTGCGACGGAGTGAGCGGGCGAAACGCCAGGTCGCCCGCCGCTAGGCGCCGACCATGCCCAAGCGCGATCGCGGCACCGCTGCAGTGGCCAAATCCGACCGATCCGGTACCGACATGTCCGCTGACCGCGCCCGCGCTCTGCAGTTGGCCCCTGTTTCACGTGAAACAGCGGAGCGGCTCGACCGCCTCGTTGATCTGATCGTCGACCGCAACCGGATGACCAATCTCATCGCGGGTTCGACCGTCCCCGACATCTGGATGCGGCATGTAGGCGACTCGTTGCAGCTCTTGTCGCTCGCTGAAGGGCGGGCTTGGGCGGACCTGGGTACCGGCGGCGGCTTCCCCGGGCTTGTGATTGCCTGCGCGCTCGCAGAACGTCCGGAGCACACGGTCCATCTTGTCGAGAGCCGCGAAAAAAAAGCGGCCTTCCTCGCGGATGCCGCCCGGATCATCGGTCTTCCGGCAATTGTCCACACGGCACGAATCGAAGATATTGCGGATCGATTGCCCCCGATCGATATTGTGACTGCGCGCGCGGTGGCGCCGCTCCCGAAACTCCTTGGCTATGTGTACCCCCTGGTTAAAAAGGGCGCTAAAGCCCTGTTAATGAAGGGACAAGATGTTGAGTCAGAATTGACGCAAGCCTCTAGATATTGGAGAATTGCGTCGCAACTTGTGCCCAGCAAGACGGATTCTGCCGGCCGCATCGTGATCGTCTCGGGCTTGGAGCGTCATCGGTAGGGTCCCCAGATCGGAGACGTCCGGCCCATGTCCGACCCTGTTTTTGCAGCCGCGGCCGACGCTGCGATCACAAGCCCAGCCCCACCCTCAAGCGTACGCGTCCTCGCAATCGCCAATCAAAAAGGCGGGGTCGGGAAAACCACAACAGCCATCAACCTCGGGACTGCGCTCGCAGCCACCGGCGAGACGGTCCTTATTATCGATGGTGACCCGCAAGGGAACGCGTCGACCGGACTTGGCATTGACCGGCGCAACCGGCGGTTTTCAACCTACGACGTGCTTGCAGGCGAAGCCCCGATTCGCGACGCGATGCTGCCGACCGCCGTCCCGAACCTCTACATCGTCCCGTCGACCATGGATCTCTACGGCCTTGAGCTCGAGATCAGCCAGGCGCGCGATCGTGCTTACCGGTTGCGGGATGCGCTCATGCATCTCAACACCCATCGCGAGCAGCCGCCGTTCTACAGCTATGTGCTGATCGACTGTCCGCCCGCGCTCAATCTTCTCACCGTCAATGCGATGGCGGCAGCGAACGCCATTCTGGTCCCTCTGCAGTGCGAGTTTTTTGCGCTGGAAGGCCTGTCGCAACTTCTCAAGACCGTTGATCAGGTCAAGGACACACTCAACCCGGGCCTCGCCATCCATGGTGTCGTGCTCACGATGTTCGATGCGCGCAACAACCTCTCCAGCCAGGTGGTGGCCGACGTGCGCGAGTTCATGGGCAAGAAAGTGTACGACACCGTAATTCCGCGCAACGTGCGGGTGTCGGAAGCGCCGTCATATGGCAAGCCGGTGCTGGTTTATGATCTCAAATGCCCCGGCAGCGAAGCCTACCTGCGGCTCGCGACCGAGGTGATCCAGCGCGAGAGGGAACTCAAGGCACTGCACGCGAGCGAGAACGCAGCGCGCTGACATCGGGATTCGATCACGACGACAATCATCTTCAACAAACAGGAATCGCAGTGACGATCAACAAGAGTTCTATGATGGCCGACGACGCACCACGATCACGACTAGGACGCGGATTGGCGTCGCTGATCGGTGACGTCGGCACTGAGGCAGCCGATCGCGGGCGCGGCCAACGTCGCGTGCCGATCGAGTTGATCAACCCCAATCCGCACAATCCGCGACGCGCATTTCCCGATGCCGAGCTCGACGAACTCGCGAGCTCGATTCGCGATCGCGGCATCATCCAGCCGATCGTGGTGCGGCCCACCGGCCGCGACAGCTATGAGATCGTCGCCGGAGAACGCCGCTGGCGCGCAGCACAGCGGGCGAACCTGCACGACGTACCTGTCGTCGTCGTCGAGGTCAGCGACGGCGAGGCGCTGCAGCTCGCGATCATCGAAAACGTCCAGCGCGCGGACCTCAATCCAATCGAAGAAGCAAATGCATATCAGCGCCTCGCCGATGAATTCGGATACAGTCAGGACGACGTTGCCAAGACGGTTGGCAAGAGCCGCCCGCATATTGCGAACACGTTGCGGCTTCTTCGGCTCAACAAGCCGGTGCAGCAGCTGGTGATGGCCGGGCAGCTTTCAGCCGGACACGCCCGCATGCTGGTCGGTCTGGAAAATCAGGAGGTACTGGCTCAGCAAATTATCGAGCGCGGCTACAACGTCCGGCAGGTCGAAGCAATCGCGCAGGAGCGCGGGCGCGGAAGCCGTAAGCGGACGTCTCGTCGTGGCAAAGATCCAGACACGGTCGCGTTCGAAAAGCAGCTATCCGATGCGCTTGGACTGCAGGTCAGCCTCGATGCGCGCGGCGAGGGCGGTGTCCTGCGCATCCGCTATAGGAATCTCGAACAGCTGGAAGCAGTTGCGCGCAAGCTAGAGCGCGGCGAATGACCGGTGCTATTTTGCGACGCGTCCTAATTCTTGGTGCGCGCCCGCATCGCTGTCGATAGCAGCGCTCGGCTTGCAATTGCATCGGCCAGATCGGTGCGACGGCGCGTTTCGAGGGCCGCATCTGCAAATAGCACGATCGCCTGATCGATGCGCCCGGATGTCCAGTTGCGCAGGGCACTCTCGACCAGCTTTTCGCGTCGAAAGTTGACGCGCATGCTCCTCAGTACTTCGCCGGGAGCGCTCCCGGCTTCGATCTCAAGCCGTGCGCGATGAAGCTGCGCGCCATAACGCAGCGCGTTGCCGACAATGACGGACGCCGGCGTGCCCGCTGCGCGCGCTTTGGCGAACTGCTGCTCGACGTCGCGCGCTTGGCCAGCGAACGCCGCGTCGGCGATCCCGTCGAATGCGAGTGCGGCCGCGTCAGCAACAATTGCAAGGACATCCTCGACATCGACGTGGCCGGCGTTACCCGCATAGAGCACAAGCTTGCGCAACTCGCTGCGCGACGCGAGGCGGTCGCCGCCCAGCGAGGATATCAGCAAGGCGCGCGCCTCCGGCGTGATTGAAAGCTTCGCCTCGCGCATTGCTTCATCGATCAGGCGTCCGAGATCGCGCTCGGCGTCCGCATAACACGCAATCGCGGCGACGACCGCGGCGCGCTCGCACATCGTTCGCAAGGGCGCGGTCCGCCCAAGATCGCCGGCCTCTATCACGACGCGACAGTCAGCGGCAGGCGGCGCCGCTATCAGCTTTTCGACAGCCGCAGCAAAACTCCGGCCTCCGGAGCGTACCCAAACGGCCCGCCGGCCTCCGAACAGTGGAATGGTATGGGCCTCTTCGACGAGGCGATCCGGGGTGTCGGCGAGGCTGTCGCCTTCTAGTCGCGCGAGCGCAAACGGATCGTCAGGATTATCGACCGCGCGGCCAATCAGCGCCTGGGCGCGCTCACGTACGAGTCCTGAATCGGGGCCAAAAATGAGCGCGATTGCTTGCTTTCCGCGCGCCAAAAACGACTCGAATTCAGAGCTTTTGAGCGCAACCATAGAACGGAGGCTTTGCCTTTGAAGCTGGCTTACGATCCAGCCACGAAGAAGGACGCCAGTCGCCCCTTGATGGTGTCCGTGACCAACTGGGCGGCGCGATCCTCGGCGTCACGCAGCGCGCGCGCCCGCGCGAACCGTTGCTGCTCACCGGGAGTATCATAAGAGACTGGCGCAAAGGCTCTATCCCGCAGCACAACTTTGCCTGTGCGCAGGTCGGTGAGGTCATACGTCGCCGTGAGCGAGTAAATGTCGGTGTCCGAGCGTCCGGTCTGCAAGTCGACACTGGTCGTCGAGCGCGACGGAGTGACCCGAATCTTCAAAGCATGCGTCGGCGACCCGCCCCCGCCCCCGCCCTGCAGCGCAAATATCAGGTCGTTGCGGAGTTGGACCGCGATGCGCGCTTCTTCGCTTCCAGTCGCGGCGGGAATCTGAAGAATGTCGACGCCTTCAAGCGCAGCCGAAACCGCCGGGGTACCGGTTACCGGCTGCTGTTGGCTGTAGAGCGGCTGAAAACAGCCGCCGGTCGCAGCCGCGGCCGCGAGCGCTAACACAAGACGAACCCAAAGCCCCATAACGTGCCCCTAGGGCATGACCTCGAAAGGCGGATGCCGGCTTTCGGAAAGGACCATGCTCCCATCCCTAGGCCACCACATTGACGATTCTTTGAGGCACGACGATGACCCGCTTAGGTTTTTTTCCCTCAAGCGCCCGCTGGACCTCGGGCAGCGCAAGGACCGCGGCCTCAATCTCGGCGTTTGTGGCGGCGCGCGAGACCGTGACCTCGGCGCGCTTCTTGCCGTTAACCTGTACCGGCAGGGTTACGGTGTCTTCGATCAGCAGGTCCAGTTCGACCTTCGGCCAGGAGGCTTGCGCCACCAGGTCGTCGTGACCCAGCAGCGCGAAGCACTGTTCGGCTAAATGCGGCATCATTGGATGGAAGAGCTGGACCATGATGTTCGCCGCCTCGCGGATCGCCCAACGCAGATCAGGTGCGACAGCGGGCGTCTCCGCCGCCTCGTCGATTGCTTCGCTGAGCGTGTTGGTGAACTCATAGATTTGAGCCACGCACACGTTGAAATGCAGCTTTTCGATTTCATCTGAGACCCGCGCCAGGGCGCCGTGGGCAGCCTTGCGCACCGCCAACGCGGCCGGTCCGAATTCCGCCGGCCGCTCCGCCGGTGCCGATGCGGCGATCTCGGCGGCGTCGCCGATCAGCCGCCACAGCCGCTGCGCAAACCGCCAAGCGCCCTGAACGCCGCGCTCGGTCCAGTTGACGTCGCGATCGGGGGGCGAATCGGAGAGCATGAACCAGCGCGCCACATCGGCCCCATAGGTCGCGATGATATCGTCAGGGTCGACGGTGTTGCGCTTCGACTTCGACATCTTCTCGATCGGCCCAATCTCGACAGGCTCGCCAGTTTCAACCAGGAATGCGCGGCGCTTGTCGTCCGAGCCCTCGATCTTCACCTCCGCCGGCTCGGCCCATGTGCCGTCCGCCTTCTGGTAGGTCTCGTGCACAACCATGCCCTGGGTGAACAGGCCGGCGAACGGCTCGTCGATGCCGGCGTGGTTCGTCGCCCGCATCGCCCGGGTGAAGAAGCGGCTGTAGAGCAGGTGCAGGATCGCATGCTCGATGCCGCCGATGTACTGATCGACCGGCAGCCATTCGTCGACGGCGGCGCGCTCGGTCGGCGCAGTCGTGATCCAGGGATCGGTGAAGCGCGCGAAATACCAGGACGAATCGACGAACGTGTCCATCGTGTCGGTCTCGCGCGTCGCTTTGCGGCCGCACTGCGGGCACGTGACGTGCTTCCAGGTGGGATGGCGGTCCAGCGGATTTCCCGGGCGATCAAACGCAACATCCTCGGGCAGCGTCACCGGCAGATCGCGCTCCGGCACCGGAACGACGCCGCAGTGGTCGCAATAAATGATCGGAATCGGACAGCCCCAATAGCGCTGGCGTGAGATGCCCCAGACGCGCAGACGAAAATTGATCTGCCGCTGCGCCACAGGCTGATTGCCGCGCAGCTCAGTCTCGAGCCGACGGGCAACTTCCTCCTTGGCCTGCGGGATGGTCATGCCATCGAGAAAGCGCGAATTGATCAGCAACCCCTCGCCGTCATAGGCGGTGTCGGCGATCACGAACGTCGCCGCGTCCTGGCCTTGCGGGCAGACGACCGGCGTGTTGCCGAGGCCGTATTTGTTGGCGAACTCGAGGTCGCGCTGATCATGCGCCGGGCACCCGAAGATCGCCCCGGTGCCGTAGTCCATCAACACGAAGTTCGCCACATAGACCGGTAGCGTCCATGTGCGATCGAACGGATGGATCGCGCGCATGCCGGTGTCGAATCCGAGCTTCTCAGCCTTGTCGATCACTTCCTGCGCAGTGCCATGGCGCTTGCATTCGGCGATGAATGCGGCAAGCGCGGGATTCTTGCGCGCTGCTGCGATCGCAAGCGGATGATCAGGTGAGAGCGCCATGAACCGGGCGCCGAACAGCGTGTCGTGCCGGGTGGTGAAGATCTCGAGCTCGTGTTCACCGTTTGGCGTCGTCGCCGGATCGAGCCCGAAACGGACCAGCAGGCCCTCGGAGCGTCCGATCCAGTTCTTCTGCATCAGCCGCACTTTGTCGGGCCAGCGCTCCAGCTCGTCGAGCGCGTCCAACAAATCCTGGGCAAAATGCGTGATGGCGAAGAACCATTGAGTGAGCTCACGCTGCTCGACGATCGCGCCGGAGCGCCAGCCGCGACCATCGATCACCTGCTCGTTGGCGAGCACGGTCTGATCGACCGGATCCCAATTCACCTTCGACTTCTTGCGCTCCACGAGGCCGGCGCGAAGAAAGTCGAGAAACATCTTCTGCTGATGCTTGTAATAGGCCGGATCGCAGGTCGCGATCTCGCGCCGCCAGTCGAGCGAGAGGCCCATTGATTTGAGCTGTGCCTTCATGGCGGCGATGTTGTCGTAGGTCCACGCCTTGGGGTGGATCTTGCGCTCCATGGCGGCGTTCTCGGCCGGCATGCCGAACGCGTCCCACCCCATCGGGTGCAGCACGTTGAAGCCCTTGGCGCGCTTGTAGCGGGCAACCACGTCGCCCATCGTGTAATTGCGCACGTGTCCCATGTGGATGCGCCCGGATGGATACGGGAACATCTCGAGCACGTAGTAGCGCGGGCGCGGATCGTCGTTGCGGGTCGCGAAGATGCCCCGCTCGTCCCACACTTTTTGCCAACGGGCCTCGGCCTCGCGGGCGTTGTATCGCTCGGTCGTCATGAGATTTGATGTTTTTCGCGCGCTCGAAAGCGGCCGGACTAGGGCATGAAAAAAGTCGTCCGGTCAACGGGCTGGTTGCCGGTGCGGCGGGGAACCTTTGTGCGTTGCGATTCGTTTTCCCTTCCTAGAATGGAGGCACAACATGTTCAAAAGCCTAGACATTCAGGATCATATGGAAGTGGTCGGCTCGGACGACAAGCATGTCGGCACGGTCGATCACATGGAGAGCGCGGATCGCATCCTGTTGACCAAGGACGATCCGGCTGCCGGCGGGAAGCATCACATCATTGCAATCGATTGGGTGGATTACGTCGACAACAGGATTCACCTCAACAAGCCGTGCAAGACGGCGATGGAGGAGTGGCTGACGGCGGCCTGATGCAGGCGAGTTAACGGTCAGGCCGGAGCCGGCTGCCGCTCGAGGTGAACCACCGGCGACAGCAGGATAACTCCTGCCTGAAGCGCGAACCCGACTGCCGCGAGCGCGAGGCAGGCCGGCGCGCCGAAGAGCCCGCCGACCAACGCGCCGATCGCGGCGCCGAGGGGGCGCGCCCCGTAGGCGAGACTGTTGATCGCCGACACGCGACCAAGCAGGTCGCGCGGTGTCACGGTCTGGCGCAAGGTGGTCGTGCTCACGACCCAGACGATCGGGCCCGAACCCATCAAAAAGAAGCTCAACGCGGCCAGCAATCCCGATGGGATTGCGATCGTCAGCAGCATGGTGAGTGCGGCGGCGATCCCGCAGATCGGGCCGATCGCCACAACCGTACCAAGGCGCAGCCTGCGCATGATTCGCGCCGCGAACACGGCGCCGACAATCATGCCAACCCCGAATGCCGCCAGCGTGACCCCAACGCCAGTGGCGGAGAGCTGCAGCGTGTGGATCGCATACGGCACATAGATCGCCTGGATCACGAACAATGCCGTGTTGAAAATGAACTGTGTCAGAAAGATTGGCCGCAGCAACGGATGATGGAAGACAAACGCCGCGCCTTCGCGCACTTCGACCAGTGGGTGGCGCGGGGAACCGAACGAGGAAGGCGGTTCATTGATGCCGGCGAGGAGAATCACTGCACTCGCCGACAGCAAGACCGCGACTGCGAACGCCAAGTCGCCGCCGATCCAACCGACTAGCGCGCCGCCGAGTGCCGGGCCAGCTGCAAAGGCGGTCGTCCGGGCAAGCTCGATTCGGCCGTTGGCAACTGGGAGTGCATTAGGCTCGACGAGCGCGGGCACGAGCGCGGGCGCGGCGACGCTGAACGCAACGGTGCCGCACGCACCGATAAAGCCAAGGACCGCAAGCAGGAACAGGTTCAACCCGCCCAGCGTCACCAATGCCGTTATGACAAGCAGCGAAACGACCCGAAGCAATTCGGCACGCGACATCAGGCTCGCGCGCGGCATGCGGTCCGCCCACACACCGGCGGGGATCGAGAACAACAGGAAGGGGAGTGTCTGCGCGGTCTGCAGCACGCCGGTTGCGGCTTCGTCGGCGCCTAACGAGAGCACAGCAACGAGCGGAGCTGCGGCGAGACCGATCTGCTCAGCGAGCTGGGCCGCCAGGTTCGACCATGCCAGGCGCTGAAATGCGTGCGGCAGCAAAATCTTCGAATGCTTGCGCATGCGACACCTATCGGTTCAGGAGACCGCGATATGGCGCGCCATCGCGCAGCCGGCACTCCGGCGGTTGCGGTCGAATTCGAATCGCGAGCGGCGAGGGCGAGCGGTATGATCCTGTGGTGGGTCGCAGGAAACGGGTCGCCGGCAGGACCGCGAGCGCCTATTTGAATTTGGCAGCAAGGAGCGGAGTGCGTGTATGCCCGCGCGCCCTAAATTGCCCGACAGGAGATGGAGGCAACGCTGTCCAATCCTGAAGGAGGAACGCAATGTTGTCGTCAGCAACAGATGCAGTGAAACGTTCGGTCGGTTTCTTGAGCGATGACGCCCGCTGGGAGGCGGTACGCCGGCGCGACCCCGCGGCTGACGATGTGTTCTACTATTCGGTCCGCACCACTGGCGTGTATTGCCGGCCGTCATGCGCAGCCCGACTGGCACGACGCGAGAACGTCGAGTTTCACCTCACATGCGCTGACGCGGCGCGCGCTGGATTTCGGCCGTGCAGACGATGTCGACCCAACGAAGCCGGGTTGGCGGAGCGTCACGCGGCGGCGGTGGCGAAAGCCTGCAGTCTGATTGACGAGGCGGACGAGGTGCCGAGCCTCGACGCGCTGGCCGATGCGGTTGGCTTAAGCCGCTACCATTTCCATCGCATGTTTAAATCAGTCACCGGCGTAACCCCGAAGGCGTACGCGGACGCACGCCGCGGTGAACGCGTGCGCCAGGAACTGGCGCGCAGCGAGACGGTGACGCAGGCGATCTATGGTGCGGGGTTCAACTCCAACGGCCGTTTCTACGCGGCGGCCGACAGCCTTCTTGGCATGACGCCGACGCAATACCGCACCGGCGGGAACGGCAATGTGATCCGGTTCGCGGTCGGCGAGTGTTCGCTCGGTTCGATCCTGGTGGCGGCAACCGACAAGGGCGTGTGCGCGATCGAATTCGGCGACGATCCCGACGCATTGGTGCATGCTCTGCAGGATCGCTTTCCGAAAGCGCAGCTCGTCGGCGGCGACCATACGTTCGAACAATTGGTCGCTAAGGTGGTCGGTTTTATCGAGGCGCCGGCCCAGGGGCTCGATCTGCCACTCGATATTCGTGGAACCGCATTTCAGAAGCGTGTCTGGAACGCGATCCGTGACATCCCAGCGGGTGCGACTGCGAGCTACGCCGAACTCGCCCGGCGCATTGGGCGCCCGAGCGCGAGCCGCGCGGTCGCCCAGGCTTGCGCCTCCAATACGCTCGCGGTCGCGATCCCCTGCCATCGGGTGGTGCGGCGTGATGGTGGACTGTCCGGATATCGTTGGGGTGTGGAGCGCAAGGAAGCCCTGCTGACGCGGGAGACGGCCGCATGACCGGGCAATCTCTCGCCCGACGCGCCGAGGCAGCGTCGCCGCCGCCCGTCGGCGAGCGCGTCGCCGCACTTGATTGGGCGACGATTGCTGCGCGCCTCGACGAGTGCGGCTGCGCGACTACCGGCGTCCTGCTCGCCCCCGAGGAGTGCGTGGCACTGGCGCAGACCTACGACTCCGACACGATCTTTCGCAGCCGCGTCGTGATGGCTCGACATGGCTTCGGTCGCGGCGAATACAAATACTTCAGCTATCCGTTGCCCGAACTCGTGGCGCGGCTGCGCGACGCGCTTTATCCACCGCTCGCGGAGATTGCCAACCACTGGAACGAGGCAACGAATATCGAATCGCGCTTTCCGCGCCTCCACGCTGATTACCTGAAGGGGTGTCATCGGGCCGGACAGACCAAGCCGACACCGCTGCTGCTGCAATACGGCGCCGGCGACTACAACTGCCTGCACCAGGATCTCTATGGCGAGCTTGTGTTTCCGCTGCAGGTCACCGTATTGCTGGCCCGGCCCAGCGTGGACTTCACCGGGGGAGAGTTCGTGTTGACCGAACAACGGCCGCGCATGCAGTCTCGAGCGGAGGTCGTACAGCTCGCGTACGGAGAAGCCGTGATCTTCCCGGTGCACCATCGCCCGATGCGCGGCACCCGCGGAATCTACCGGGTCAACATGCGGCACGGCGTGAGCCGCGTTCATTCCGGCCGCCGGCACACCCTGGGCGTCATTTTCCACGATGCGAAATGAGCTGCGCGGCGACGGCTTGAGTGTACTATTTTCGCCTGATGACCGATGCGCCCAAAACCGTCTTTGAGTCTCCACTCGCCAAGGCACGCAGCGCGATTGCGAGCGCCTGTGTGGAGGCGAAGCGCGATCCCGCGTCGGTGACACTCGTCGCAGTCTCAAAGACGTTCGATGCCGACGCGATCGAACCGGTGCTGTTCGAAGGCCAGCGCGTCTTTGGCGAAAACCGGGTGCAGGAAGCACATGCCAAGTGGCCCCCGCTCCGCGCGCGTTACCCAAACGTCGAACTGCATCTGATTGGCCCGTTGCAGTCTAACAAGGCAAAGGAGGCCGTGCAGTTCTTCAACGCCATCCACGCGGTGGATCGGCCCAGCCTGTGCGCGGCGCTGGCAAAGGAAATCCACAAACAGGCGCGCGCTCCGCTCCTCTTTGTCGAGATCAACACGGGCGCGGAGCCGCAGAAAGCCGGCGTCGTGCCGGAGGCGGCGGATGCGTTCCTAAAGACGTGTCGCGAGACTTACGGGCTCGCGATCGGGGGCTTGATGTGTATCCCTCCCGTTAACGAGGCGCCCGCACCGCATTTCGCCCTCACCGCCAAAATTGCGGCGCGCAACGGGCTCAGCCTGCTTTCGATGGGCATGACCGCCGACTTCCCGATAGCAATCCGGTTCGGTGCGACCCATGTCCGTGTTGGGACAGCGATTTTCGGCGCGCGCCCCGGCTAATCTAACTACTGAATCTTGATTCGCGTCTTGGGGCCGACCCGCGACAAAAGCCACCATAACCGCTTGTGCTCAAGCGCCACACAACCCGCGGTCGGGCCAAATCCGGCGCGGGCGACATGGACGAAAACCGCGCTGCCGCGGCCTGCGACCCGCGGGCGGGTATTGTGGTCGAGTTCGATAATCAGGTCGTAGAGGTGGTCGGAGCGCCAGAGGCGATCGCCGGGCTCGTCCGCTCGGCGCTGGACCGCACGATTGTACCGACGATCGGCAGGGTCTTCGATCCACGCATCATCGCGCCCAATGCGTCGCACCGGCAGCAATGTGCGCGGTCGGGGCAGCCGATCCGCCCGCCACCAGAGCCGCACCAGCCGGAACGAGCCGCGCGGCGTCGCCCCGTCGCCTTCACGCTTGTCAGCCGTAATCCCTGAGCGCCCAAGCGCCACCGGAATTCGCTGCAATCCGACAGCAACCCAGCCCCGCGCACGTGCAGCAGGGCGGCTTGCCACGCGAATCACGGCGATCTGCCCTAGAATGCCGCGTTGTCGTGAACCCATCTTGCCCCTAACGCGTTCATCACCAACTTGCTCTTTTGCCCCCGCATGGTCTATTGCCCGCTGAAACGCCAGAGGCAACATGCCCAATACCCGCACGATCCTGATTGTTGACGACGACGCGGAATTGCGCGACGCGCTGGTCGAGCAACTGTCCTTGCACGAGGAATTTCACGCGATTGCGGTCGATACCGGGACCAAAGGGGTCCAGTCGGCCAAGGCCGGTCAGATCGACCTGGTGATCATGGACGTCGAGCTGCCCGACATCGATGGGCGCGAAGCTGTACGCATCCTGCGCAAGAACGGCTTCAAATCGCCGATCATCATGCTGACGGGCCACGACACCGACTCGGATACGATCCTGGGGCTCGAGTCGGGCGCTAACGACTACGTCCCCAAGCCATTCCGTTTCGCTGTGCTGTTGGCGCGCATTCGCGCGCAGCTGCGTCAGCACGAGGCGAGCGAAGATGCGGTCTTTGCAATCGGGCCGTACACATTTCGCCCGAGCTCAAAGCTGCTGGTCAATCCGGCGGGCAACAAGGTGCGTTTGACCGAAAAGGAAACGGCGATCCTGCGCTACCTCTATCGGGCCGGGCAGAAGCCAGTGGCGCGCGACGTGCTGCTGCAGGAAGTATGGGGCTACAATTCGGGCGTCACCACGCACACCCTCGAAACTCACATTTATCGCTTGCGCCAGAAAGTGGAGAAGGATGCCGCCAATCCGGCGATCCTCGTGACTGATGCCGGCGGTTATAAACTGGTGCCCTAGGGCATGATTCGACAAGCTGCGAGCCGGTCCAGCGCAAGCCGCATGCCCGACGGCAAGGCCTCTTTGATTCTGAAGTTCGTATCAAAGCGGGCTACGAGAGCTTACGAACTTCGGAATCGGGGCCGTGGGTGTCCATCGAGGACGATGTCGCATTCCTAGAGCAGGTGCCGACGTTGGCGGTGCTCGGCCGGCCCGCGTTGCGCATTCTGGCGATCGGGGCGGAAAGCAGACATGTTGCGGCCGGCGAGATCCTGTTTCGCGCGGGTGACCGGGCAGAGGCGGGATTTGTGGTTCAGCAGGGTTCGCTCAGCCTGCGAACGGGAGAACACGACGGCGTCCACCAGACTGCCGTTGCCACCCGCGGCATGCTGATCAATGAATTTGCGTTGTTTACCGACGCAGCTCGCACGGTGACGGCGATTGCACTCACGCCCACAACGGTGATGCGGATTCCACGCAACCTGTTCTTGCGAATGCTCGAGGGCTTTCCGGACGCCGCGAGCCAATTGCGCGCTCACATGGCGTCGCGCGTCGATCGTACGGCGCGTGACATTGTCGGCATGCGCGAAGCCTTTAGCGGCGAACCGGACGCCTGAAACGTCCTCTCCGGCTGTCACAGCTGCGCCGGCGCAAGCGGGCCGCGGCCGCGCATCAGGTCGGCCGCCTTTTCGGCAATCATCACGACTGGCGCGTTGATGTTGCCGCCGACGATATCGGGGAAGACCGATGCGTCGACCACACGCAATGCCTCGACACCGTGCACCCTCAGTTCAGCGTCGACCACGCTGGTTGGATCCGAGGGCGGGCCCATCCGGCAGGTGCCGAGCGGGTGGTGGACATCGACTGCGGTCGCCTTGATCAAGGCGTCGATGTCGGCATCGGTGGTTTTGGCGGCCCCTGGAACAACTTCGGAACCGCGAAACTGATCGAACGGTTTTTGCTGAGCAATCTCGCGGAAGATGCGAACGCCCGCGCGCAATGCCTTCCAGTCATAGTCGGCCTGGAGAAAGTTCTGGTGAATCCGAATCGGTTTGGTCGGATCGGAGGAAGCGAGTTGCAGCCAACCACGACTCTCCGGACGCAGGGCAACAACCCGGCAACCCCAGCCATCCGGAAACGGCCGTTCGAATGGCCAATAAGGCTTGGCAGTTATCGGCGCGGCGGCCATCATCATCTGCAAGTCGGGCAGCCGGACATCCGGACTGCTCTTGATGAAGCCGATCAGGCCGACCGGGAGGTCGTTCGCAAAACCCGTCCCAAAACAATAGGTCTTGGCGCATTCGTAGAGGAGACGGTCGTAGCGGAGATTTTCCGGAAACGGCCCCGGCTGCTTGCGCGCGAACACGACGAGGACCGACAGGTGGTCCTGCAAATTCTTGCCGACGCCCTTGAGTGCGGCGCGCGTTGGGATTTGCTGAACGCCAAGTTCCTCGGGATCGCCAATCCCCGACAGCATCAGAAGTTGGGGCGAGTTGATGACGCCGCCCGCCAGTACCACCTCCCGTTCGGCGTGCACCGTGCGCCGGTGCCCGTGTTGCAGCATCTCGATCCCGACGGCGCGATGGCCCTCAAACAGCACGCGGGTCGCGAGCGCGTGGGTCACAACCCGCAGATTTTTGCGCCGCAAGGCCGGATAGAGGTAGGCGACCGCGCAACTGCAGCGCCGTCCGCCCTGGATCGTGTATTGGCTGTTCCCGAAGCCCTGTTGCTGAATGCCGTTGAAATCGTCGGTCAGTTCAAACCCGGCGGTGACCACGGCGTGCGTGCTGGCGTCCACCAACGGGTCGCGGTAGGTCGAAAAGCGGGTGGTCAATGGCCCGTGGCCGCCCCGGTAGATGCTCGCGCCCCCTTCCCATGACTCCTGTTTACGGAAGTACGGCAGGCAGTGCGCGTAGGACCAAGTCGGGAGCCCGCGTGCGGCCCACTGATCGTAGTCGGCGCGATTGCCGCGCACGTATGCCATTGCATTAATCGCGGAGGACCCGCCGATCACTTTTCCGCGTGCACATTCGACCGCTCGCCCGTTGACGTTTTCCTCCGGCTCGCAGTCGTACATCCAGTCGTACAAACGCTGTTCGTAGATCTGGCCCCACGCCAATGGGATGTCGATGCGCGGATCGCGGTCCCATCCGCCCGCTTCTAGCAACAGCGCGCGGATGTCGGCGTCTTCGCTCAACCTACCCGCCAGCGTGCAGCCCGCGGATCCGGCACCGACAATGATGTAATCGTAGCTCTCAGGCCGCTGCATCGCCCTCCTCCGCCCCGCGCGGTCGCGAAACGGCGAAAAGCATGTCACCAGGCAACCGGCCGGGCAATCCTTGGAAGAGCGACTAAGATTCGATGGTCGTCGTTACGGGCACGTGGTCGGACGGCCGTGGCCAGCCGCGCGCCTCGCGCGCAATTTTGATCCCGCGGAAACGGTCGCCCAACGCCGGACTGACCCAGATGTGATCCAGCCGCCGTCCCTTGTCGACAGCGGCCCAGTCCGACGCCCGATAGCTCCACCAAGTATACAGCTTGGTCGGTTCCGGGATGACCGTGCGGGCAATGTCGATCCAGCCGCCGGCGCGCTGGAACGCCGTGAGCTTTTCACATTCGACTGGCGTGTGTGAGACGACCTTGAGTAATCGCTTGTGGCTCCAGACGTCGTGCTCGAGTGGCGCAACGTTGAGATCGCCGACCACGATGGCGCGCGTGTTGCTCGGCCGCAGCTCGGCGCAGCCGGCGAGCTCATCGAGGAAGCCGAGCTTGTGCGCGAATTTGGGATTGATCTCGGGGTCTGGCTCGTCACCGCCTGCCGGCACATAGAAATTGTGCAGCTTGATCTGCTCGCGCAGGCCGGCCTTCTCCCCGAGAATGACCGTGATGTGGCGCGAATCGGTCTTCCCGCCGAACTCCGTGCGCACGACGGCGTCAAACGGAAAGCGTGAGATCACGGCAACGCCGTGGTAGCCCTTCTGGCCGTTGACGGCGATATGCTCATAGCCCAGCCGCTTGAAGCGCCGCAGGGGAAACTTGCCGTCCGGGCACTTGGTTTCCTGCAGGCACAACACATCGGGTCGTGTCGCCTTAAGGAATTTCGCGACCAGGTCGATCCGCAACCGGACCGAGTTGATGTTCCAGGTCGTTAGCGTCAGCGATTGATCAGCGGCTGTTTTGGAGATCGGGATTCTCGTAGTTGATTTGGAACAGCGCCGGATCGAGCTTCTTACCCGCGTCGAGATTATACACCGCGACCGTCGTGTCGTAGCCTTGCGGGTCGGTCACGGTCCATTGCCGCAGTTTGAAGTCCTTGGCGCCAAACTTCAGCATCAGCCGGTTGGTGCCGACCAGCTGCTGTTCCTCGATCACCACGGTCACGAACTGCTCGTCCGCCCCAACCGATACGAGGTTGGTGTCGCGCCCAAGGTCGACGCGATCAGCGACCAGGAAGCGCAAGGGAGTTTGCGACAGCGGATAGAGATCCTGGGTTGCCCGCTTGCGGTCGCGTACGACGACCGACTGGCCGTCGGCAATGACGTCGACCCGGCTCGGCGGTGAATACTCGAAGCGCACCTTGCCGGGCTTTTGGACGTAGAACTGGCCTTCGGTGCGTCGCCCGTCTGGGCCGACCTGGACGAAATCACCGACGAGGGTCTTCATATTGGACAGGTATGCGCTGACCCGCTCGACCAGCGCCCTGCCATCCAATTGCTGTTGCTGCGGCTCTGCTGCGTTGCTGGCCAGCGGGGTCGTGCGCTGGACGGAAGGCGGCTTCGGCGCGGAATCCCGCCCGGTGACCGCCCGCGGCACGGGTATGGTTTGCGCCGTGGCCGCGGCCGTGACGACGAACGCCACTGCGACTGCGCTAACGGTCTTGAACATGCCCCATCTCCCCCAAGTTGGTATTTCGTTGACGGCTCTCGGCGCGAGCGTCCATTGATCGTTTACACAAGTTACCAGATCGTTAACGATTCACCTGGTGTTCTGCAGATCGGGATTGTCATAGTTAATTTTGAACAAATCCGGATCGGGTTTCTTCTTGGTGTCGAGGTTATAGACGGCGACCGTGGTGTCGTATCCCTGCGGGTCGGTCACCGTCCATTGCCGCAACTGCAGGTCCTTCGCGCCAAACATCAGCACCAGGCGGTTGGTGCCTACGAACTGCTTTTCCTCGATCACCAGGGTCACAAAGACGTCGTCCACGGCGACTGACACCAGGTTGGTGTCGCGTCCGAGGTCGATGCGATCCGACAGCAGGTAGCGCAGCGGCGTTTGCGACAGCGGATAAAGGTCCTGGGTCGCGAGCTTGCGATCGCGCACAACCACGGACTGACCGTCTGCAATCACGTCGACCCGGCTCGGGGGCTTGTATTCGAAGCGCACCTTGCCGGGCTTTTGGATGAAGAACTGCCCTTCCGTGCGAGCGCCGTCGGGGCCGACTTGCACGAAGTCGCCCACCAGGGTCTGAATGTTGGTCAAATACCCGTTGATACGTTCGACCAAAGCACGCTGCCGGGCTTCGCTGTCGGTTGAATCTTGCGGCGCGGCCGCAGCGGTGCCGGTCGGTGTCACCGGCACCGTCTGGGCGGTAGCGGATGCGATCACGGCGCTCAAAACCAGCGCGACCGTGGCTACGACCCGACCCATATGTCACCTCTTCGTTTCGCCAGCGCATGATCGCGGAGGCTGGCCCTCGCGGGAGGGCAGCTTCGCCGTCGGGTCAAGCCCGCAAGTCAGCGTTTCCGATCAGACCATGCCCCCCGTCGCAAGCTCAAGGACGAAATCCGCCCGATTCGATCGGATTTTGCCCTTGTGTATTACTCCCGGCGGCCGCCCCTCGGCGCCGGGCCGTAAAGCCCCTTAACACATTGACGCTGCACCAGTTTTATCGAACGCGCAAGTCCCCAAATGCGTCCACGGGCCAATGCTTGTTAATTTTTTAGGCGCACGATGTGGCCATTTCGCGGCCCACAACCGCGGTTCGCGTCACAACGTATCGTCCGCGCCGCCCTCGATTAGAATTTCGCGCTTGCCGGCGTGATTGGCTTGGCCCACCACACCCTCCTGCTCCATCCGTTCCATGATCGAAGCGGCGCGGTTGTAGCCGATCTGCAGGCGGCGCTGGATGTAGCTCGTCGACGCCTTGCGATCGCGCAGCACGATCTGCACGGCCTGCTGATAAAGATCCGTTGCGTCTCCGGTCGCGCCCATGCCGGTCGCATCGAAGATCGGATTGCCGTCGTCGTCCTCGTCGCCAGCGGCGGTGACGTCCTCGAGATATTGCGGGGCGCCCTGCGATTTGAGATGGCGCACGATCTTTTCAACTTCGTCATCGGAGACGAACGGCCCATGCACGCGGCTGATGCGGCCGCCACCCGCCATGTAGAGCATGTCGCCCTGGCCCAGCAGCTGCTCGGCCCCCTGCTCGCCCAGGATGGTGCGGCTGTCGATCTTGGAGGTGACCTGAAACGAGATCCGGGTCGGGAAGTTGGCCTTGATGGTGCCGGTGATGACGTCGACCGACGGACGCTGCGTCGCCAGAATAACGTGAATGCCGGCCGCGCGCGCCATCTGGGCGAGGCGCTGGATCGCGCCTTCGATGTCCTTGCCGGCGACCATCATCAGGTCGGCCATCTCGTCCACGATCACGACCAGGTACGGCAGGAAGTCGAGCTCGAACTCTTCGCGTTCGTAAACCGCCTCACCGGTCTCCTTGTCGTAGCCGGTGTGCACCGTGCGCGAGAGCGCTTCGCCCTTGGCTTTGGCTTCGGCGAGGCGCGCGTTGTATCCGTCGATGTTGCGCACGCCGAGCTTGGCCATTTTCTTATAGCGGTCCTCCATTTCGCGCACCGCCCACTTGAGCGCGACCACCGCCTTCTTGGGATCGGTCACGACCGGCGTGAGCAGATGCGGGATCCCGTCGTAGACCGAAAGCTCGAGCATCTTGGGATCGACCATGATCAGCCGGCACTGGTCGGGGTGCAGCCGGTACACCAAGCTTAGAATCATCGTGTTGATCGCGACCGACTTGCCGGATCCGGTCGTGCCGGCGATCAGCAGGTGCGGCATGCGCGCGAGATCGACGATCACGGGCTCGCCGCCAATGGTCTTGCCGAGGCAGAGCGGCAGTTTCGCCGCCGAATTCGCATAGTCATCCGCCGACAGGAGTTCGCGCAGGTACACTTTTTCGCGCGTCGAGTTCGGAAGCTCGATCCCGATTGCGTTACGGCCCGACACCACGGCGACGCGGGCCGAGACCGCACTCATCGACCGCGCAATGTCGTCGGCGAGACCAATCACCCGCGACGATTTGATACCGGGCGCGGGCTCAAGTTCGTAGAGCGTTACGACCGGCCCCGGCCGCGCATTGAGGATCTGGCCGCGAACGCCGAAATCATCGAGCACGCTTTCAAGCGCGCTCGCGTTCTCCTGAATGACTTGCTGGCTGGGCGCTGCACGTTCATTGGGTTTGTAAGCCGCCAACAAGTTGAGGGACGGCAGAACGTAGCCGTCCGACGTGCGGCGCGGGGCCCGCGGTGGCCGCGGCTTGGCCGGCGCACGCGCCGGGTTGGCGGGCCCGTCTTCGACCGCCGGTTCGTGGACGGCGTCGGCATCGCCCGTCAATCGCGGCTCAAGGCGCTGTTCGGCTGCTCGGCTGATCGGCGGACGTAGCTTCGCGGCGCGGCGCCTAGACACCAGCCGCGCCAGTTGCGCCTTCGCGCTCAACAATCCGTGCACCAACCAGCCGATCGAGATTGCGGCCCCCGCCTCTTCGTCGCGCTCGCTCGGCGTGCGCAGCAGCAGGCCGCTCGCGACGGCGATCGCTGCGAGTGCCCCGCAGCCAAGGACGATCGCTATGACAATCCGGATTGCGCTATCGAGCGGACCGAGAACGGTGGCCGGCGCACGCAACACCAGGTCGCCGACGACACCGCCTAGTCCGGTCGGTAGTGGCCAGCCTGTCGTGCGCGGAAGGCACGCGAAAAACCCGGCAGCGAGCACGGTCCCGACGATCCAAAGCCCGAGCCGCAGCGGCTCGCGGCACAGCAGCCCGTGGGTAATGAGCCGCAAGCCCCAAGCGACGATCGGAGCAATCAGCGCGATCGACGCCAACCCGATCAACTGCATCATCAGGTCCGCGGTGACCGCGCCAGGCAGGCCCAGCAGATTGCGTACGGGCGCGCTTGTCGCGTGGCTGAACGAGGGATCCCTGACCGACCAGGTGGCAAGCGCGGCGACCGCCGCGACGCTCAGTGCAATCAGCGCGAGGCCTGCGACCTCGCGCAGCCGCCGGCGCACGGCGTCGCCGAGATCGTCCGACCACAGGAAGGACATGTCGAGGTTGTGCTGAAGCACGGAGATCGCTCTCATTGCAACGTGGCCACGATACGGTGCAGCGCCTGCGCGGTGATGTTTTGGTCATGAACCATCGCGACGCGAATGTACGCAGCCGCCGGATTACTGCCGTCGCGCTGCGCGTGCGCCAGATAAAGGCCTGGTAAAATACGCACACCCGCCTTGGACCACAGTTTCAGCGCCACCGCTTCGCTGCCGCCATAGGCCGAGACGTCAAGCCACAAAAAGAAACCGCCGTCGGGCCGCGTGTAACCATAGCGGTCACCGATGATCTGGTCGGCGAGATCGAACTTCAGCTTGTAGAGGCGGCGATTTTCCTCAACGTGGGCCTCGTCCTCGTAAGCGCGCGCGGCGACCTCCTGCAGTGGCCCCGGCACTTGCGGCGCGACCACGTTGCGGACGTCGAGAAATTTCTTGATGAAGCGGCTGTCGCCGGCGGCGAGCCCAACCCGCAGGCCGGGAAGGTTTGAACGCTTGGAGAGCGAGTTGAATACCACCACATTGGAGAAATCCGCGCCCCCCGCCTGCAGCATTCCCGCCGGTGGGCGCCCCATGGTGTAGATTTCCGAATAGCATTCATCCGAAAAGATCAGGAAGTCGTAGCGTCGCGAAAGCGCGACCAGCCGTTCAAGGTAACTCAGGTCAGCGACTGCACCCTGCGGATTGCTCGGCGAGCCGAAATAAATTGCGACCGTGCGCGACAGCAGATCGTCGTCGAGCGTATCGAGATCGGGAAGAAAGCCGCTCTCGCGGGTCGCCGGCAACAGCACAGGCTCGCAGCCAACCGCTGCGGCTGCCGCTACGTAGGCGGCATAGAACGGATTGGGGACCAGGATCGCGGGCCGCGCGACCTGTTTGGTCGACAGTTCGCGGCCGGCCAGCGCTGCCAGAAACAGCGCCTCGCGCGTGCCGTTGACGACCAGGACTTCGTTCTCCGGATCGACGCTGCGCGGCAGCGCAAAACGCCGGTCGAGCCAGCGTGCGGCCGCCCGGCGAAAGCGCTCGTTGCCTTTTGTCGGCGGATAGCGGCCGAAATCCTTCAAGCTCGCTTCGATTACACTGCCGACGAATGGCGGGATCGGATGCTGAGGTTCGCCGACCGTAAGATTGATCGGAGGCTGGCCGGGTTTCATGTCGCCCAGCAGCTCGGTGAGCCGCACAAAAGGCGAGCGCGTTTGCACGGTCCGAACGGTTTGGGACGGCGACGGTTCGGCGCTACTCATTTACATCCACAAGCGTCAGGGTCCGCGGCGGAGACGGTGCGGATTCCGGGATTGCGATCCACCATAGGGGTGGCGGGTTAAGGGCCGTTTAACCATCGCATGCCGCACTGCCAATGAAATTCTTGCACTTGGAACCGGGCAGCGGCGGGTGATCGCAGGGCGCAAAAAGAAGGAGGCCCCGGTGTGAACCGGGGCCTCCCAACGGAGGGGGCGGTGCCGGGTATCCGCCCCAACCGCGTTCCGGTTACTGGACGGCTTCGCCGTGCAGTGCGAGGTCGAGGCCTTCGCGCTCGACCTCTTCGCTGACGCGCAGACCGATGACGAGATCGACGATCTTGAGCAGGATCAGCGAGACGACGGCGTCGTAGACGAACACGGTGACGACGCCGATGCACTGATTGATGAACTGCTGCACGTTGCCATAGAACGCGCCGGCCGTTCCGCCGTACTGCTCAACCGCGAACACGCCGGTGAGCAGTGCGCCGACGACACCGCCGACCGCATGCACGCCGAACGCGTCGAGCGCGTCATCGTAGCCGAACATGTGCTTGAGGCCGGTGCAGCCCCAGTAGCACACGACGCCGGCGGCGACGCCGATCACAAGCGAGCCGATCGGACCGACGAAGCCCGAAGCGGGAGTGATCGCGACCAGGCCAGCCACTGCGCCGGTAGCGATGCCGATCACGGTCGGCTTGCCGCGCATCGCCCATTCCACCAGCATCCAGGTGAAGCCCGCCGCAGCGGTGGCGAACTGCGTGACGCCCATCGCCATGCCGGCCTGCATGCCTGCTGACACCGCCGAACCGGCGTTGAAGCCGAACCAGCCGACCCACAGCAGGGAGGCGCCGATGAAGGTCAGCACCATGTTGTGGGGCGGGCCCTGGTCCTTGCGCTTGCCGAGCATGAGGCAGCACATCAGGCCGGCGGTGCCGGAGTTGATGTGCACGACCGTGCCGCCCGCGAAGTCGAGCACCTTGACCCAGCCGGCGAAGTCGCCCTTTTCGTCGGTATTGACGGCGCTGAAGATGCCGTCCGGTCCCCACACCCAATGCGCGATCGGCGAGTAGACGAAGATCGCCCACAGGCCGATGAACCACAGCATGGCCGAGAACTTCATGCGCTCCGCGAACGCCCCGGCAATCAGGGCCGGCGTGATGATCGCGAAGGTCAGTTGGAAGCAGACGTAGACCATTTCCGGTATGGTCGGAGCGAGCGGGTTCGGATTGCCGATGCCCTTCGAGATATCGCTCAGCACATTCTGCAGGAACGCTCGGTCAAGCCCGCCGATAAACGGAGAACCGGACCGGAACGCGAGGCTGTAGGTGAAGATCACCCAGAGGATCGTGATCAGACAGGTGATGGCAAAGCTCGTCATCACCGTGTCGCCCACGTTCTTCTTGCGCACCATGCCACCATAGAACAGGCCAAGGCCGGGAATGGTCATCATCAGCACGAGCGCGACTGATGCGAGCATCCAGGCGGTGTCGCCGGAATTCGGCGTGCAGTTCTCGAGAACCTTGGCGGCGCAAGCCGGAGGTCCGGCGTCGGCGGGGGCCGCTGCCGGGGCGGCCGGTGCGGCCGCGGGCGCCTGCGCGTAGGACGCGTCGAAGGTCGGAAGGCTGAGGAATACGCCGACCAGCAACCCGAGGGCGAGAGCAAGGAGCCCCGCACGTGTCAGTTTCTTGAACGTCATTGTTTCAACTCCTGTCCGTAGACGTTTCGCGAGGTGCGGGCTCAAAGCGCGGCGGCGTCGGTTTCGCCGGTGCGAATGCGTACGGCCTGATCGATGGCGAACACGAATATTTTTCCGTCGCCGATCTGCCCAGTTTTGGCCGCCGCGGTAATCGCATCGATAACTTTGTCGACCTGGGTGGCAGCGACCGCCACCTCGATCTTGATCTTCGGCAGGAAGCTCACCGCATATTCGGTGCCGCGGTAGATTTCGGTGTGACCTTTCTGACGGCCATAGCCCTTGACTTCGGTCACCGTCAGCCCGGACACGCCAACGGCGGTCAGGGCGTCGCGGACCTCGTCGAGCTTGAAGGGCTTGATGATGGCCATGACGATTTTCATGGGTTGTAATCCCCCGGTTAGGGCCCGCACCGGCGAAGCAGCGCGGGCCGTCTCAACGCGCTCGGCATGTGCGACGTAATCGCGCAGGCATCGCGCCGGGGAGGGAATCAAACCCCGTGCCATCTTTGCGAGTATGGCGTAACTTATTGCTCTGTATTGCTATTTTGCCACAGGGCAGGCGCCGTCCGAAATCGCCGAAGGTGGCAGGGCCCAACACCACGGCAATTGCCTAATATATAGGCACCCATCATTGCGCGGCTCAGGAACACAGCAGGACCGCGCAGCCGGCGTTGTCGGGGTCAGACCGCGTCGGAATCGGTCTCGCCAGTGCGAATTCGCAGTGCGTGCTCGAGCGGCATCACAAAAATCTTGCCGTCCCCAATCTGTCCCGTTTTTGCGGCGCGCTCGATGGCACCGACGATCTCGTCGGCTTGAGCGTCATTCACCGCCACTTCAACCCGAAGCTTGGGCAGAAAGGTCACCGTATATTCGGCGCCTCGGTAGATCTCGGTGTGGCCTTTTTGACGGCCGTAGCCTTTGACCTCGGTTACCGTCATCCCGCTGATGCCCTGGTGCGTCAGCGCATCGCGCACGTCCTCGAGCTTGAACGGTTTAATGACCGCGATGACGAGTTTCATATGTCGCCCCCGGCGTGAGCCACACAGTCTCACCTACAATGTTTGATCCGGTCAAGTTTCGCGCCGCTCGCGGATCAACCCTTCTTGTGCAATCGAAGCGATGAGGGTGCCGTCGCGCTTGAAAATAAGGCCTCGCGAAAATCCGAGGGCGCCCGACGCGCTCGGGCTGTCTTGCACGTAGAGAAGCCATTCGTCGGCGCGGAACGGCCGGTGGAACCAGAGTGCGTGATCCAGGCTCGCCGCCATGATGCGCTTGTCGAAGACGGTGCGGCCGTGCGGAACGAGCGACGCGTCAAGCAGCATCATGTCGGACGCGTAGGCCAGTACGCATCGATGGATTGCCGGGTCATCCGGCAGCGGACTGGTTGTTCGGATCCAGACCTGAAAGCGTCCGTCTTCGGACCGTTTGCCGAGATAACGCTCGAATTCAACAGGCCGCAGTTCGACGGGCCGCTCCTGCTCGAAGAACCGACGAATCGCTTCCGGCATCGTGGCGAGCATGCCGGCCGGCAACTGGGGGCCGCTTGGCAGTTTCTCCGGCGGAAGCACGTCGGGCATCTTGGCCTGATGCTCGAAACCGCTCTCGTCCGTGTGGAATGACGCTGCCATGGAAAAGATGGCGTGGCCGTGCTGGATCGCGACGACGCGTCGGGTCGTAAAACTCTTGCCGTCGCGAATCCGGTCGACCTCGTAGATGATCGGCACCTTCGGGTCGCCGCCGAGCAGGAAATAGGCGTGCAACGAATGCGGGCGCCGTTCGGGCTCGACGGTGCGGCTGGCGGCTACCAGCGCTTGGCCGATCACCTGGCCGCCAAAAACCCGCTGCCAGCGCGACTGAGGTGACCGGCCGCGAAACAAGTTCACCTCGAGCTGCTCGAGATCAAGAATCGAAAGAAGGTCATCGACCGCCGACATGGAAGGTCCTGGTTGAAAATCGCTGTTGCCGTGGCGCACCGGAAGGAGCAGTTGTTGGATGATGCTAGCGCAGGAACTCTGCAAGGTGCAGGTCTTTCAGATGGAGCGCGCGATCCGGCGTCATTCGGCGCCCTCTCCATTGATGATCATGGCAAAATAGGATGCCGGAACCTGCTTCCGATGTATTGATTGCCGGCGGCGGATTTGCCGGGCTGGCGCTGGCTTGCGCGCTGCGTCAGAGCCTTGGGCCATCGTTTCGGGTCGCCGTCGCCGACCCGGCGTTCGCGCGCCCGCCTTCCGATGCGCGGGCGTCCGCGATCGCCGCCGGCGCGCGTCGGCTCTTCGAAACCATCGGGGTTTGGGCCGCGGTCGCGGACGACACGCAGCCGATCCTCGACATGGTGATAACGGATAGCAAGCTCGACGACGCCGTTCGCCCGACCTTTTTGACATTCGGAGGCGAGATCGCGCCGGGCGAGCCGTTTGCCCACATGGTCGAGAACACTCCGCTCCTGGCAGCGCTGCTCGAACGGGCGGCGCAGGGCGGCGTGGTACTGCTGCCGACAAGCCTCAAGGAATTCTCATCGCGATCGCCTTCAGCGCATCGCCGAGTCACTGCTGAACTCGGAAACGGGCAAGCGCATGCCACCAGACTACTGGTGGCGGCGGACGGCGCACATTCGCGAGTGCGCGCTGGCGCCGGCATCACATGTACAAGCTGGGCCTACCCGCAGTCTGCGATTGTTACCACAGTGGCGCATGAGCGCCCGCACCACGGCCGTGCCGAAGAGCACTTTCTTCCCGCCGGTCCATTCGCGATCCTCCCGCTGAAGGGCTTGCGCTCATCGATCGTCTGGACCGAAGAGGCTAGTGAGGCGCAGCGCATCGTCGCATTGCCCGATGATGCATTTCACGCCGAGCTCGAAGCCCGCTTCGGCCTTCACTTGGGAGAAATCGTTGCAGTGGGACCGCGGCGCGCATTTCCGATCGGTCTCGCGATTGCACGCGCCTTTGTGGCGGAGCGCGTCGCACTGATCGGCGACGCTGCGCACGTGATCCATCCGATCGCCGGGCAGGGGCTCAATCTTGGATTGCGTGACGCGGCTGCTTTGGCCGAATGCATCACTGATGCCGCGCGGCTCGGGCTCGACCCGGGCGGGCCGGATGTGCTGTCACGTTATCAGCGCTGGCGTCGGTTCGACACGGTCGCCATGGGAATTACGACCGACGGACTCAATCGGCTGTTTTCCAACCGCTCCGATGTCCTGCGGTTGGTTCGCGACATCGGGCTCGGTATGGTTGATCGATTGCCGCGCCTGAAAGATTCCTTCATTTATCAGGCCGCGGGTCTGGCCGGCGAGGTGCCAAAATTGCTGCGGGGCGAGGCGCTTTGAAATCAATGCTGAAAGTCGCTGACGCGAAACAACCAATCGAACGGTATTCCTTGTTGCTGGAAAAATTCCGTGGCACCCTCGTCGCGGTCGACCATCGATAACACCAACACCACGTTGGCGCCTGCGCTCCTCGCCGCTTCGACCGCATGCATGGCAGAATCGCCGGTCGTGGTCACGTCTTCGAGAATGACGACGTTCTTGTTGCTGATGTCGCCCGCCGCTTCAACCCGCTTCTTGGTGCCATGATCTTTCACGTCCTTGCGCACGAAAAACCCGGGCAATGGACGAGAGCTACCCGCGCTGCGCACCGACACTGCAACCGCGAGCGGAATAGCACCAACCGCCAGTCCGCCGACGCAATCAACCTTGAGGTTTGACAGTCGGTCGAGAATGAGACCGGCGAGCGCATGGGCGCCGTCCGGATGAAACATGGTGGGTTTCATGTCGAGGTAGAACTTGCTTTTCTTGCCAGATGCAAGAACGAAGTCGCCCTCTCGGTACGAGAGCTTTTTAATCAGCTCGGACGCCTTGGTGCGGTCGGCAAGCTTATCAGCGGCGGAAAGACTCATGGCTGGCCCATTTTCGGAGTCGGCGATCACACGAACGGCACATCCAACACGTGCTGCTTGAACGCGGGACGCGCCTTAAGCTCCGCATACCAGCGTTCAACGTTCGGTGCCGGAGGGGGATCGGTTATCAACCGAAAATATCGGTAAGCGAACGGCCCGATCGGAATGTCGCCGTAGGAGAACTGGTCGCCTGCGATGAAGCGGGTCTTGGCCAGTTGCTCGTCCATCATCTTGATGGCCGCCGTTGAGGCCGCGTTGCCGGCCTCGATCGCCTTCGGATCGCGTTTGTCCGCAGGCGTGCGGATCAATCCCCAGAATACCGGGGTGATTGCCGGGTTGGCGACCGAGAGCTGCCAGTCCATCCATTTCTGCGCGCTCGCGCGGTTGCGCAGATCGCTGGGCTCAAGCTTGCCGGGTCCATGCTTGGCCGCCAGATACCGGACGATTGTGTTTGATTCCCACAGCAGAAATCCATCCTCCTCTTCCAGCGTCGGCACGAGCCCATTCGGGTTCATGGCGAGATAAGCCGGCTCGCGGTTCTTGCCGAATGGACCGCCGACGTCGATGCGCTCATGGGCGAGCCCGAGCTCGCCGATCGCCCACATCACCTTCTGAACGTTGGATGACGTGTTGCGGCCCCAGATCTTCAGCATGATGGCTTTCTCTCCTTGATGATCTGATGAGATATCGCGCGCGCAGCCGCTCGGCCAAGCGCGAAGCCGCGGGCATGTCACCGCGGCCGGCTAGTCGAGCCGGCGCGCTTCTTCCGGCAACATGATCGGGATGCCGTCGCGGATCGGATAGGCGAGCTTGGCGGCGCGTGAAATCAGTTCCTGGCGCGCAGAATCGTATTCGAGCGGGCCTTTGGTCAGCGGACAGACCAGGATTTCCAGAAGCTTTGGATCAACGCTGCCGGCGGGACGATCGGGGGTGCTCATGGATCACGTCTTGATGGGCTTGATGCCGTTTCGGCCGCTTTCATAGCACGTCCGCCGGCCGGCGGCTCATTGCAGCGGGGTCTCGCCGTCGGTTTTGGTCTTGGCAAGGCCTATTTCCGTGATCGCAATCAAGATCTCGGCGCGCGTCTTCAAATCCGGGGCCTCCAGCATCGCTTGCTTCTCGGCCGGATCATAGGGCGACATCATCGCAAGCGCGTTGACCAATGCCTCATTGGGGGCGCTTTCGATGCCCTTCCAATCGGCCTTGAGGTCGTTGGCCTTCAAGAACGCGGTCAGCGCCTCGAGCAGTGCTTTACGATCAACTTCATCCTCGCCTTTGCGCGCGATGAAATCATCGGCGAACGGCGCGTACGTCACCAGGCATTGACGATAGGCGGTCACGACCTTCGGCTCCTCTTCCACCCGAAAGCGGGCAACGCCGGTGAGCTGAAGCAGATAGCGTCCGTCGCCGGTCTCAGCGAGCTGGGTGATGCGGCCGGCACATCCGATTTTATAGAGGTTGGGCCGCGTGTCAGGACCAGGGTGCGCCGGATCAGGCTGGATCATGCCGATGAGCCGGTGGCCGTCGCGCAGACTATCGTCGACCATCGCCAGATAGCGCGGTTCGAAAATGTTGAGGGGCATTTGTCCGCGTGGCAACAACAATGCGCCGGGCAACGGGAAGACCGGGATCGTCCCCGGCAGGTCGGCAGGCCCGCGATAGACCGCGTTCAACGGCATCGGCGCTCCTGATCCAAGATCATACGGTGCTGTTCCGACCCAATCCTATCGGAAATCACACCGCTCGGAAATCGCACTCGTGTCCTGATTCCAAAGTTCGCTACAGGGTTGCCGCTAGATAAAGCGAACTTCGGAATCGGGACGCTAGGCGAAAAGGATCGACGACAATCGCTTGCGCCCATCGACCGTCGCTTCGTCGGTCGGGCCCCAGGCATCGAACAGTTGCACCAACTGCTTGCGGGCGCCGTCGTCGTTCCATTTCCGGTCGCGGCGCGCGATTTCGATCAGGTGATCGAGGGCTTCCTTGCGGTGCCTCTTCGCGTTGTGCGCGAGCGCAAGATCGAAACGCGCCTGATGGTCGAGTGGGTTGGCCGCAACCTTCTGCTCAAGCTCGGCGATCGGACCGAGCGCGCTGGCCTGCTCAGCGAGCTCAAGCGCGGCCCGCGCAGCCGCAACCGCAGTTTCGCCGCGCTTGCCCTCCGGGATCATGGCGAGCGTCTGTTTGGCCTGGTCGAGCGCCCCCGTCGCTACGTAGCAACGCACAAGACCGGCGAGCGCCGGGACATTGGTTGGATCGTCGGCGAGGATCCGGGCAAACAGATCGGCGGCGCCCGCCGCATTGCCCTCCGCGAGCGCCGATTCGGCGGCTTGCAGCAAATCCTTGTCTTCCGCGCTTACGCGGCCCTTGGTCAGTCGCTCGATGAAGGCCGTGACCTGCGATTCCGGAAGCGCGCCCAGAAAGCCATCAGCGGGTTGGCCGTTCACGAATGCAATGACGGCCGGGATCGATTGAATCCCCATTTGGCCCGGGATCGACGGGTGCTCGTCGATATTCATCTTGACGAGCTTGAGTTTGCCTTTGGCGGCCCGGACAACCTTTTCAAGGACTGGAGTGAGTTGTTTGCAGGGCCCGCACCAAGGGGCCCAAAAGTCGACCAGCACCGGCTGTCGCCGCGACTCCTCGATCACGTCCTTCACGAACGTCTGGGTCGTCGTGTCCTTAATCACGGTGTCGGCGGTGGTCGCCGCAGCACTGTCCTGCAACATCGGGTGCGATCCTATAGGTTCCCCAACGGGCCCGCGGCCCGAAACGCCCGCGGATTAAATGGCGATGTGCCCGCCGATTGCAATCTCAACTTCCTAGAGGTGCCGACTGCACCGGCGGCGCTCTTGGCGCGTTTTGGGTGCCGCACATGCGCGGGCCGTTATATCACGGCCGATACCGGCTCGATCCGGGGTGTGTGACCAGTTGCCTCCAGAAAGCGCAACAGGCCTTCGCGGGAAATCGTGGTCGTCATCGTGTTGACGAGCGGATGATAGTTGAGACTGGCGTGCTCCAGCACGGCACGGTCGAGCACGATATTGACGGCGTGGCCGGCGTCATTGATGGCGCCGAACGGGGTTACCGAGCCGGGTTCAACCCCCAACGTCGCCCGCATCGCGTCAGGCGAGCCGAATGAAAACCGGCCGCTACCGAACCGATGATGCAGGGTCTTGAGCGCGATTTGGGCGTCCTCGAGCGCCGTCACTAGGAAAAGGACGCCCTTTTTGTCCTTCAGGAACAGGTTCTTGGTATGCCCGCCTGGAATTTGCCCGCGCAGCGCCCGCGACTGTTCGACGGTAAAGAGCGGTGGATGCTCGATGGTGGTGTGAGCCACGCCAATGCGGTCGAGAAATGCGAATAGATCAGCCGGGGTTGCGGGCATCCGCGGTGTTTAGAGCACTTTTCGAAGCTGCTTCAACGGTGCTGCTGTGGATTTGGCCGGTTGCCGGCTGGTCCGGGCGGTTTCCCCGGTTGCAAACGCCAAAACCTTTTGCGATATGGATGCCCCCTAGGAACAATAAACGACCGCCGGGCGGATGCGGGTGTAGCTCAGGGGTAGAGCACAACCTTGCCAAGGTTGGGGTCGAGGGTTCGAATCCCTTCGCCCGCTCCAATTCCCGGACGGATTTATTCAGCACGGGGAGAACTTGATGCCGATCAAAGCGGCCGGCGTTGTGCGGGAGTTGTTGCGCGAGCCAGCCCGGGAGTCAGGCGGAGCGTGGCGGGCTGCAGCGATCTTCCTCCCGCGCAGTGACGCTAGACCAATCCGAATTCCCGGCGATGGCTCGCGCGCAAAGAGTGCGAGGCGCGAACTCGGCCGACTGATTGCGCCGCGCCGCCTGGCATCCTGATCCAGTACCCGTTCAGTATCCGGCAGCGAGCGCGCCGCGCGACCGTGCGTCGGCGGCGCCGACGAACCCGTCCGGCGTCACTGCAATCGAATGGGCGGCGCCCGACACCGGCCCAACCCTGATGACGTGACCGCGCGTCTCCAGCGCCCGGATGGTCGCCAGTGGAAGGCCCCGTTCGACCACTACAACATCAGGCAGCCACTGATGGTGCACGCGCGGAGCCGCGACGGCATCCGCGATCTCTTCTTGGAAGTCGATTGCGTTGACGACGACCTGCAGCACAGTCGTGATGATGCGGCTGCCGCCGGGTGCGCCGGTGACGAGAACCGGCTTGCCGTTCTTGAGCACAATTGTTGGAGTCATTGACGACAGCGGCCTCTTGCCGGGGCCCGGCGCATTGGCGGCGCCGCCGACAAGCCCGAACGCGTTGGGAGCCCCCGGCTTGGCGGCAAAATCGTCGAGTTCGTTGTTGAGCAAAATCCCTGTACCGGCGGCGACCAGTCCGAGCCCGTAGTTGATGTTGAGCGTGGTGGTGTTTGCGACCGCGTTGCCGAAGCGGTCAACCACGGAGAAGTGCGTGGTGTTACCGCCGGTTTCGGCCGCCGGACCGCCGCCCCGAATCTCACGCGCCGGCCGCGCGCGCGCCAGATCGATGCGCGCGCGCAGGGAGGCCGCGTAGGCCTTCGAGATCAGGCGCTCGGTCGGAACCGTGATGGCGTCGCTGTCGCCGAGGAATTCCGCGCGGTCGGCGTACGCGAGCTTCATCGACTCGATCAACAAGTGCAGCGCGTCGGGGGATTCGGCCGCGAAGCTGCGCAGCGGGAAATCCTCCAGGATATTGAGCATCTCGATCAGATGAATGCCGCCCGACGACGGCGGCGGCATCGAGACGATGTCGTAGCCGCGATAGGTCCCGCGCACGGCTTCGCGCTCGACCGCGCGATAGGACTTGAGATCGTCAAGCGTCATTCGCCCGCCGGCGGCGCTGACGGACGCAACAATTTTTTCAGCCATAGGCCCTTGGTAGAAAGCCTGCGGACCGCCGTCCGAGATTGCCTGCAGCGAAGCGGCGAGGTCGGGCTGCACCAGCGTGTCACCCAGTTCGAGCGGTGTCCCATCCGCTCTGAAGAACGCCGACCGCGGCGACCAGCGTTGCAGTCGGCGCGCCGAAATCTGCAGCGTGTCGAACAGATCGTCCGTCACGACGACGCCGGTACGCGCCATTGCGATGGCCGGAGCGATCAGTTGGGCGAGGGTAAATCTACCCGAGCCATAGCGCGCGTGCGCGAGTGCGAGACCGGCGACGCTCCCGGGCACGCCGACGGCCAAGCCGGTGTTGAGGGACTTGTTCGGATCGGCCTCGCCTCGGTCATTGAGGAACGTGTCGCTCCTGATTGCCGCAGGCGCGGTCTCGCGATAGTCGATTGTCACCGCCTTGGCTTGCTTGGCGAAATGCACAACCATGAAGCCACCGCCTCCGACATTGCCGGCGCGTGGCAGCGTTACGGCGAGCGCAAAACCCACGGCGACGGCGGCGTCGACCGCATTGCCGCCGCGCCGAAGAATGTCGACACCGACTTCGGTTGCGCGCGCCTCCTGGCTCACGACCATGCCGTTGCGCGCGGTCGCCGACAACGCGCGCGCCTCACCGGTGCTCGGCGCCGCGTCGGGCAACGCTTGCGCCCGCGCAATCACGGGCGACAATGCCAGGAGGGTGACCGCCTGGCGCCGGGTTATATCAAGCGGCTTACGCAATCAGATACGTCCTTGCTGGTGATAAACGGTGTTCGGCCGCATGTCAGTCGCGGAAGCAACGCGGTTCGACATATTGAAGAAGGCGGCGACCGCAGCGATGTCGAAGATATCGCGTTCGGAGAATCCGGCGCGTCGCAGTGTGTCACGGTCAGCGTCTTCGATCGTCCACGGCTCGCGCGTCAGTTTGACGGCGAAATCCAGCATGGCGCGCTGTCGTTTGCTGAGCCGCGCGGCCCGATAGTTCATGGCCATCAGTTCACCGAGTGGCGGATCGCCGGACAGCACTCGCACAGCGGCCCCATGCGCGACCAGGCAATAGTAGCAATGGTTCTCCGACGATACGGCGACCGCGATCATCTCGCGCTCGAGCTTGGACAGCCCGGAGGGGGCAAGCATCAGATCGTTGTATATGGCGACGAAGGCCTCAAGCTTCGCCATGTCGAACGCATAGGCCTTGAGCACGTTGGGCACAAAGCCCAGCTTCACTTGGCATTTGTCGAAATAAGCCTGCATCGCCGGGGTGAGCGCGGCCTGCTGAAGGCCCAAGGCGGTAATGCGGGTGTCGTCATCGGCGGCCGCACTGGTTGCGGTTGCCTCCACGCGCGCGCTCCCGTGGGTTTTCGGCTGCGCCGCCGTGCCGGATTTATGCAATTGTTTGGGCTTGGCTTTTACGGCCGCTTTGGCATTGGCCACGGTATGCTCCTGGTTTTGAACCGCCGGCACACTAGTGTTCCGGTTCCGAAGTTCGCCACACATTGCAGCACGCTCGGCGCGAACTTCGGAATCGAAAGAACACTAGCAAATCTATGATTCTAGTGCCCCTTTTTGAACCCGACGTTCGCAATCGGACTCGCGGCATGGGCATGCGAACTTCGGGTTCGGGGCACTAGCAAGATTCTCCAAGTGTGGGTCGCGGTGCCGCGTTACAATAGCGAAGTGACGGCGACGTCCGGCTTTCCCCTGCTCGAGACGGTGACTAAATCAAAGGTGCAGCTCAGGTGCCACACTGGTACGCCGTGCAGAAATAACCCGAGCAAATTGGATACCGGTCATGCGGTCCCAAGCGCTGACGCGATCCGAGGCATTTGCGGTCACGGACCATCGCTGTAGCGCGGGCCCTGCCGATGCGCCGTTCACCGAGCAGCACAAAGGCTTCTCTATCTCCTACGTGCGCAAAGGGAGCTTCGGATACCAACGGCACGACCAAACATTTGAACTTATCGCTGGGTCGATCCTCGTGGGGCGGGCGGGCGCGGAGTACCGATGCACCCACGATCATCACGCCGGGGGCGATGAGTGCTTGTCGTTCGATCTAGCACCAGCGGTGGTCGAATGGATCGGCGGCGGCAGCGAGGTATGGCAAATTGGCTGCATGCCGCCGCTGCCCGAGTTGATGGTTGCCGGAGAGCTTGCGCAGACGGCAGCCGAGGGGCGAGGCGACATCAGCCTCGAAGAGGCCGGATGGCTGTTCATCACCCGCAGTGTCGGCACGATCGCTGGCCGTCGGCGCAAAACGCGGCGCTTGCATCCGCGGGACCGCCGGCGCGCCGTCGAAGCTGCGCTGTGGCTCGATGAGAACGCGCACGAGCCGCTCAATCTCGACCGCGTTGCTCGCACCGCCGGACTTAGCCCGTTCCACTTTCTGCGGTTGTTCGCGCAAGTACTCGGGGTGACGCCGCATCAATATCTGGTGCGCGCGAGGTTGCGTCGGGCAGCGCGGCTTTTGGCCGACGAAGACCGTTCGATCACCGATGTTGCGCTCGACGTCGGATTTGCCGATTTGTCCAACTTTGTCCGCACGTTCCATCGCGCTGCCGGCGTTTCGCCGCGCGCTTTTCGTGCGGCCGCGCGCGGAAATCGCAAGTTCTTCCAAGATCGCTTCCCGGTGCTCGCGCAAGGATGATCTCTCCAAAAGGAGATCATCATGTACGATCATATCGGGCTGACCGTGAACGATGTGGGGGCAAGCGTGCGCTTCTACCAATCAGCGCTCGCAGCACTTGGCTTTGCGCTGATCTCGCAAGACGATGCGGGCGCAGGGTTTGGGCCGAACGGCCAGGCCGCGTTCTGGCTTTACGCGGGCAAACGACTGCCGGATTCTGGGGTACATATTGCGTTTCAATCGCCGGATCGGGCTGCGGTCGGGCGTTTCCATGCCAGCGGCCTAACGGCGGGCGGGCGTGATCACGGGCGTCCGGGCTTGCGCGCCGACTACAGTCCCAAGTACTACGCGGCGTTTCTGCTCGATCCGGACGGCAACAACATCGAGGCTGTTTGTCTGCGCTGATTGCTCGGGCACGACGCTGACTATCTGGATTTTGATTGCTCGGAGCGCAGGCGGCGATCCTCGGTTTCGATCGGGCCAAACGGACCGTACTTGTGCTGCACCTCCGAGAAGCCGTCCGCATAGGGACCGTACGGCGTGTCGACCGGCTTGGCGACCCGGTCAGGGAAGTCGGCCGCAAGATCGGCTTTGCGTGGCCGCGGCTGCGACACCACATATGCGCCCGCGTCCCACGCATCGTCTTGCGAAACCAGCGGCTGCGACCAGTTCGCGCCGTTCGGCATGTTGGAGTGCGCGAAGTTCGCGATGGTGATCAGCCGATTCATTCCGGCGCCGTCGTTAAAGCTGTCCGAGCCCCATAATGGCGGCACCAGATAGCCGAGCGCGTCCGTTGCGCTCCCGTTACGGACTCCGGCGCCGTCGGTGCCGTGGCACTCGGCCGCGCAGGTGCGGTTGAAGACGCGCTGTCCACGCTCGGGGTCGGCCGCGCGCGCGAGCAGCGGCATCGATCCGGCGCCTTGCCCGAGTACATCGGCGTCCGTGCTGATGCCGCTCGAGAGTACCTTCAGATAGGTGACAAGTGCCGCAAGCTCGCGCGAAGCGGCCGGCAGCGCGCGCCCGTTCATGCTGCGCACCATGCAATTGTTGACCCGGTCCTCGATCGTTGATTCCTGGCCGGTGCGTTTGCTGTACGCCGGATAATCCGCGTAGACCCCGACCAGCAGCAGTCCGAACTTCTTCAAGCCCGCGTCGAGGTGACAGTTTGCACAAGCGAGATTGTTGCCGGCGAACCGCTTCTCGGGATTGCTCACGTTCGGCCCGATATGCGCGTAGGTCGCGGTGATCAGCGAGCGCCCGTAGCGCGCTAGGCGGCCCTGCTCGTTGTCGGGGAGCTGGTCGACGATGGGAATGTTCCACGTCACCACGGGGGCGCGCGGTCGCGGCGGCGCGGTCTGACCGAACGCCCCCGCGACGGCAATAGCGGCCGCCGTCGACATGCCGAGCGGAATTGCGATGCTTGCTGGTATTCCAATCGTTGCCATAATGCGCTCCCCTTGCCCTCTTATAAGGCCACGGCGATGCTTCGGAAACGCGAAAGCACCCGATCGCGACCGGGGTCCAGAACCGGACGGAGCGTCCATGATTGATGGGCGCAAATCGATGACGGGCTTAAGCGACCAAATGGTTGCGCTCCTCGACGAACTCGGCGGACAGGAAGAGTTTGCGGCTGTGTTGTTCGGCGGCGTCGCCCCGGAGGACGTGGCGCGCTATCAGCCGTCGGATCTGGCGGCGCTCGCGGCAGCGGCGTGGGTTTTCCTGTCGCGGCGGGCGGCCGGCGAACCCAAGATCCGGATCAGCGATCCGCAACTGCCGCGCGGCGATGGCGGCAAGCCGATCTCGGTCGTCGAAATCGTAAACGACGATATGCCGTTTCTGGTTGATTCGGTGCTGGCAGCGCTCGCCGAACGCAAGATCGGCGTTCTTCTGGTCGCCCACCCCGTTATTAATGTCACCCGCGACTCCGACGGCCGCTTGGTGGCATTTCGTGCGCACGCGCCGCTCAAAGCGCGCGAGAGCTTTATTCACCTTCACGTCGAGCGCATCGCCGACGACGCCGAACGCGACGAGATCATCGCCGCGCTCGGCGAAGTGCTTGCGGAGGTTCGCCGCGCGGTCGTCGATTGGAAGCCGATGCTCGAGCGGACGCACGCCCTGATTGACGATCTAAAACACAATCCATCCGCGTTGCCGGCCGACGAGATTTCCGAGGCCATCGCGTTTCTCGAATGGCTGATTGCCGATAACTTTACCTTTCTGGGCATGCGCGAATACGCGCTCACCGGCGATCAGCAATTCGAGCCCTTGCATGAAACCGACCTCGGCGTGCTGCGCCACCGGGAAATGCGCGTGCTGCAGCGTGGCCGCGACCTGATCGCGGTCACGCCCGAAATCTTGGCTTTCCTGCAGGAACCCAAGGCGCTCATCATCACCAAGTCCAACGTGCGCTCGCGCGTGCACCGTCACGTCTACATGGACTACATCGGCGTGAAGCGACATGACGCGCAGGGCGGGTTGATCGGCGAATCGCGCATCATCGGTTTGTTCACGTCAACTGCCTATACGCGGCCGGCCCGGAGCATCCCCTACTTGCGCCGCAAGATCGAGGCGGTGGTCCATCGTGCCGGCTTCTCGCCGGCCGGTCATTCGTTCAAGGCCCTCGTGAACGTGCTTGAAACCTATCCGCGCGACGAGTTGTTTCAGATCGACGAACAGCAACTCTATGAATTCGCGCTCGCGATTCTCTATCTGGGCGAGCGTCCGCGGGTGCGGGTGCTGCCTCGGTACGACCGGTTCGATCGCTTTGCGTCGGTGCTGGTCTACGTACCGCGAAGCCGATACGACGGTGCCGTGCAATTGGCGATCGGAAAGCACCTTGTCGATGTGTTCGACGGGCATCTGTCTGCGGTGCAGCCATATTATCTGGAAGGGCCGCTGGTCCGTGCGCTCTTCATCATTGGCCGCCGCGAGGAGGCGACTCCGAAGGTCGCCTCGCAGGTGCTTGAGCAGGCGGTCGAAGCGATCATCCGCACTTGGACGGATGGTTTCACCGAAGAAATAAGCCGCGCTTACGACCCGGCACGCGCCCGCGCGCTGGTGCAATGGTACACTGAGGCGTTCTCGGCAGCCTATCGAGAAGCCTATCCGCCGGAAGTCGCGGTTCGCGACGTGCGGGTGCTCGAAAGCATTTCGGCGGAACGGCCGCTCGCCGTCGAGTTTCGCCACCATCATGACAACGGTGAGGGCGGCGACGCGCTGAAGGTCTGGAGCTACGCGCGGCCGATCCCGCTCTCGGAGCGGGTGCCGGTGCTCGAGCACATGGGCTTTCGCGTGGTAGACGAGCACACCTACCACATACCGCTGGCGGGTCCGGACGCGCCGGATTTCTGGCTCCACGACATGATGTTGCGGCCCGCCGCCGCTGCGACCGTCGATATTGAAGCGCTCAAATCCAAGCTCGCGGCTGGCTTTCTGATGGTGATGCGTGGCGGGGCCGAGAACGACGGCTACAACGCGTTGATCCTCGGTGCTGGACTCGGCTGGCGCGACGTTGCGCTGGTGCGCGCGGTCTCGCGCTACATGCGCCAAATCCGCATTCAGTTCTCCCAGGACTACATGTGGACGACGCTCACCAAGCATGCAGCGCTATCGGAGCGCATCGTCGCGTTGTTTCACGCGCGCTTCGCGCTCGGTCCCGGTCTGACCAGCGAACAGCGTGCCGCCGAAGCGCAGGTGATTGCCGCCGATATCGAGACGCGATTGCAGAAAGTCGAAAGCCTCGACGAGGACCGCATTCTGCGCCGATTCGTCAATGCGGTCATGGCGGCTCTGCGCACCAACTTCTATCAACTTGGTACCGACGGGCTGCCGCGCGATGTGATCGCCATCAAGTTCGACAGCCATCGTCTCGACGCATTGCCATTGCCGCGGCCTCTGTACGAGATCTTCGTCTACTCGCCGCGCGTCGAAGGAATCCATCTGCGATTTGGTCCAGTCGCGCGCGGCGGGATTCGCTGGTCCGATCGGCCACAGGATTTCCGCACAGAGATTCTCGGCCTCGGCAAGGCTCAGCAGGTCAAGAACGCCGTCATCATCCCGGTCGGTGCCAAAGGCGGCTTCGTGCCGAAGCGGCTGGCGAAAGCGGGTCCCAGGCTTGATCGCGAGGCGGTGCAGGCGGAAGGCGTCGCATCCTACAAGATCGTCATCGACACATTGCTCGATCTGACCGACAACATCGGGTCGGACGGTGTTATCCCGCCGCCTGATGTCGTGCGTTATGACGGCGACGATCCCTATCTGGTGGTGGCGGCTGACAAGGGGACCGCCACGTTTTCCGACATCGCCAACGGCATTGCCCAGGAGCACGGTTGCTGGCTCGACGACGCGTTCGCGTCGGGCGGCTCGACCGGTTACGACCACAAAAAGATGGGCATCACCGCGCGCGGCGCCTGGGAGGCGGTGAAGCGCCATTTCCGCGAGATGAACGTCGATGTCGGCAAGACGCCGTTCGTCGTTGCCGGCGTCGGCGACATGTCGGGCGATGTTTTCGGCAACGCCATGTTGCGCGAGCGCACCATCCGGCTGGTCGCAGCGTTCGACCACCGCGATATCTTCATCGATCCGGCGCCGGATGCGGAGAAAAGCTTCGCTGAACGCAAGCGGCTGTTCGAACTCCCGGGCTCAAGCTGGCAGAGCTACGACAAGACGCTGATCTCGCCAGGCGGTGGCATCTATTCGCGCACCGCCAAGGACATCAAACTATCGCGCGAGGCGCAAAGCGTACTCGGCGTCGAGCGCATGCACGTCACGCCGGCGGAACTGATCTCCATCATCCTGAAGATGCCGGCCGACCTGCTGTTCTTCGGTGGTATCGGCACGTACGTGCGGGCGTCCTTGGAAAGCGACGATGCGGTGGGTGATCGTGCCAATGATGCGATCCGCGTCACCGGAGCGGATCTGCGCTGCAAGGTTATCGGCGAAGGCGCCAATCTGGGCATGACCCAGCGCGGCCGCGTCGAGGCCGCGGTCCGCGGCGTGCGGCTCAACACCGACGCGATCGACAACTCGGCCGGCGTCAACACCTCCGACGTCGAGGTCAATCTGAAGATCGCGCTCAGCGTTCCGATGCGCGACGGCCGGCTGAGCCGCGATGACCGCAACCGCTTGTTGGTCGCGGTGACCGACCAGGTGGCGCAGCTCGTGCTGCGCGCGAACTATCAGCAACCCCTGGCGATCTCGCTGGCTGTGCGGCGCGGCCTGGAAGATCTCGGCTTCGAGCAGCGGCTGATGCAGACCCTCGAAGCGCGCCATCTGCTCGACCGCGCGGTCGAGTTTCTGCCCGACGACTTGGAGCTGACCGAGCGTCGCCATCGCGGTCAGTCGCTCACCCGCCCGGAGCTCGCGGTTCTACTCGCCTACGCCAAGCTGGCGTTGAAGGCGGACCTGTTGGCTTCCACCGTCCCCGATGATCCTTATCTATCGCGCGAGCTCGCGCGCTATTTCCCACAGGCGATCGCGGAGCGGTTCCCCGACGCGATCGAGCACCATCGGTTGCGGCGCGAGATCATCGCGACCCAGCTCTCCAACTCGATGATCAACCGCGGCGGACCTTCGCTGATCGCTCGCATAGCGGACGCGACCGGGGCCGCGCCCGATCGCATCGCGGCGGCATTCGCGGCGGTGCGCGAGTCCTTCAAGCTGATGGCGCTCAACAACGAGATCGACACGCTCGACAACGTCGTGCATGGCGACTTGCAGCTCTCGCTCTACGCCGAGCTGCAGAACCTGCTGCTCGATCGCATGGTCTGGTTCCTGCGTCATGTCGACCTGAGGCAAGGGCTGGCATCGATCGTCGCGCACTATCGCTCGGCTGTCGAAGCGGTCGGCGCCGCGCTCGATCGCGTTCTGCCCGATGATTTCTCAAGCGCGCGCATGGCGCGGGTCGAGCAGATGACGCAGGCGGGCGTGCCAACTGCGCTCGCGCACCGGATCGTCGACCTGCGGGCACTCGCGGCCGCAACCGACGTTGCCCTGGTTGCGGCGCGCACCGAGAAGCCGGTCCCAGACGTGGCCGCGACCTACTTCGCGGCGGCGGCGTTCTTCCGCCTCGACCGCGTCGTAACGGCGGCGCGCGAGATCCGGCTTTCGGATTATTTCGACCGGCTGGCGCTCGACCGCGCGCTCGACCAGATCGGCGACGCGCTGCGCCGCCTGACAGCGGAAATGATCGGCGCCGGGCCGCCCGGTCACGAGGCCGTCGAGCACTGGGCCGCAAACCACACCCAGGACATCGCACGCACGCGCCATGCCATGCACGAAATCGCGACCTCGGGGCTGACGCTCTCGAAGCTCGCGGTGGTGGCGAGCATGCTGGGCGATCTGGCAAGGGTGTGATCGACCTGTTCAATGCCGGAAGTGTCGGACCCCGGTGAACACCATCGCCACGCCATGATCGTCCGCTGCCTTGATCACCTCGTCGTCGCGCATCGAGCCGCCCGGCTGTATCACGGCGGTGGCCCCGGCTTCGATCGCGGCCAGGAGGCCGTCGGCGAACGGAAAGAACGCATCGGACGCGACCACCGAGCCCCGGGTTGCCGGATCGCGCGTGCCTGCGGCCTTGGCGGCATCCTCCGCCTTGCGTGCGGCGATACGGGCTGAATCGACCCGGCTCATTTGTCCGGCACCGATACCGACCGTCGCACCGTCCTTTGCATAGACGATTGTGTTCGATTTCACGTGCTTGGCCACTCGGAACGCGAAGCGCAGATCAGCAAGTTCGCGCGCACTGGGTGCCCGTCGTGTCACGGTGCGCAGCTGCATTTCATCGACATTGGCGTTGTCGCGCGACTGCACCAAGAGGCCGCCTGCGACCGTCTTGGCAGTGACTCCCGGCGCGCGCGGGTCGGGAACGCCGTCTGCGATCAGTAAACGCAGATTCTTTTTGGCGCCGACAATCGCGATCGCGTCCTCGCTGGCGGCTGGCGCGATGATGACCTCGGTAAAGATCTCGGTGATCGCGCGTGCCGACGCCGCATCAAGCGGTTGGTTCAGTGCCACAATCCCGCCGAATGCCGAAACCGGATCACAGGCGAGCGCCTTGCGATACGCGTCGATCAGATCATTGCCCTCGGCCACCCCGCACGGGTTGGCGTGCTTGATGATTGCGCAGGCCGCGGTGCGGGCAGGATCGAACTCGGCGACGCATTCATAGGCCGCGTCGGTATCGTTGATGTTGTTGTAGGAGAGCTGCTTGCCCTGCACCTGGCGCGCGCTCGCAACGCCGAAGCGGCGCTCGGGCGCGCGATAGAAAGCGGCAGTCTGATGCGGGTTCTCGCCATAGCGCAGCGCTTCGATCAGGCGGCCGCCGAACGCCCGGAAGGCCGGGGCGTCGTCGCCGAGCTCGGCTGCAAACCAGTTTGAAATCGCGGCGTCATAGGCGGCGGTGCGCGCATAGGCCTTGGCGGCGAGCTTTTTGCGGAGCGCGAGCGTCGTTCCGCCATGCTGATCGATTTCCGCCAGCACCGTTGCGTAGTCGTCCGGCTCGACCACGACCGCTACGGCAGCATGGTTCTTGGCCGCCGCCCGGATCATGGCCGGGCCACCGATGTCGATGTTCTCGATGCACTCGTCGAAGGCGGCTCTCTTCGCGACAGTCGCTTCGAACGCGTAGAGGTTGACCACCAAGAGATCGATCGGCGCGATGCCGTGTGTGGCCATCGCAAATTCATGGGCCTCGTTGCCGCGCACCGCCAAGAGCGCGCCGTGCACTTTCGGGTGCAGGGTCTTGACGCGTCCGTCCATCATCTCGGGAAAGCCCGTCACGTCGGAGACGTCGCGGACGGTGAGGCCGGCGTCGGCCAGTGCACGGCTCGTCCCCCCGGTCGAGATCAATTCAATTCCGAGATTTGCGAGTGCGCGCGCAAATTCGATCAGGCCCGATTTGTCGGACACCGACAGGAGTGCGCGGGTGACGCGAAGGGGCTGCTCGGCCATGGCGGGCGTGTGCTAGCACAGAGCCGCGGCGAAGTCGTCGTGTCGAGCGCCGCATCCACAGCCGATGCAAGCTTATCCCAGATCGAGCGGCAGCTCCGGCTCGTCGCCGCGGGAGCGCCGCGCGCCTGTCGGCGCCGGCGTGTGACTGAGCGTCCAGCGCACACTCGGTATTTCGCGGGCATGGCCGCGCACGACGATCTGGAACGTGCGGCGCGCACCTTCCTGTCCCCCCAGGAACACGCCGTCCTCGATCTCGGCCATGTCGTCATACGCGTGAAAGTTCCACACGTCCTTGTTGGGCAGGATCAACATCACGCCGTGACCATCCGCGATCCGGTTCGCCCGGATCGCCGGGTGTAAATGGAAGCGCACCGCGAACTCGTCGGCCACTTTCTCGGGGATCACGTTGCCTTTGGCCGGAAGGAACATGTCCTCGCCATCGAGCCGGTTACCATCCGGCGACAGAATGACCGAACGCTGGTGCACAACCTGAAAGCGGGTCGCATAACCGTCGTGGGTGGCGCGCACGATTTCGCCTTCCTCGATGGTCTCGCGCTCCACCGGCACCTTGGTAGGGCCCGAAACGATCGGATTGCCCTGCGGCCGGCGCGCGCCGGACGCAGCGAACCGGCACGACGACGTATCATTGAAGGTGACTGTCGAGTGCGCTGCGGTCGTGCGTGCGTGCTCGCGCCAGTCGTCCTTACCGGTGCCCGGCATTCCGCAATTGACGATGATCCGTTGCCCCTTGTGCGACAGTTCGAAGGACAAGCATCCGGCGTGCGCCTGCATGCTCATCTCGAACGGAGGCGGGCGGCCGGTGTCGATGAGCATGACGCTGTTGCCAGCCTCGATACGCTGATAGCCGGAGTGGACCGCGTTGGAGACCGGGGCCCCGCGCGCATCGTCGCACGCAAGCAGGGTCGCAAGCAGATCGGGCTGCGTCGGGCCCATACCGTTAAACAGCGCAAACGTCCCGTCCGTGTGGCGGAAAAAACGCAGCATCGGCATCATGCGGTCGATCGCGTTGAGCAATGCTGCGGGCGGCGCGACGTTGCGTGCCGAGTAAGCTTGGCTAAGCGGCAACAGGTCGAGCAGCAACTCAGTCAGCGCGCCGGGATTACGGCTCACATGGCCGCCGTCCGGGAGGATCTGGCGCTCGAGTTCGTTGGTGAGCTGACGGGTGGCCTTGTTGAGGTAGCGCATCTGCCCCGAAATGCAGAGCGCCGCGTAGGCCAGTGCGATGCGGGCCTGCAACCGCTGCACGCCATCGCGGGTGTCGCCGGCGGTGCTGCGCAGGAACCGGACCTGGCGGGTGAGGCTCTTGAGGAAGCGGCGATAGAACCGGACGTCGGAGTCGTCGAGAATCAACGTCGCCTGGCTGAGCCACGAGATCAACCGGCGGGTGACGACCTCCGGATACCAGGCAGGCGGCCCGAGTGAATTTTGCAGGCCAATCCATTCATCGACCAGTGCGCGCGCATTGGCACGGGTGATTGCGGACTCGGCGGCCCGCAGGTGCCGGAGCCAGCCGAAGCCGTGCAGCGCTTCGGCCCATTCCCCCGACGGCGAAAGCATCTCAAAGGGCGAACGGCCGTCGGAGATCACAACCTTTCCGGCAAACGCGAAGCGACTCGCGTAAATTTCGGCAGCACGGGTCGGATCGGCCGTGCGCACGTCCTGAGGTGCAATTACCAAGCGGTCGCCGCGTCCCGGCAGCGTCGGAATGCGCAGGAAACGGGCGGGCCAGCCAAGGATGCGGCTGGCAACGCGGCGCGCCCCCAGCATCAGCACCTTGCTGCGGTCCACGATCGCCCCCGGGGACATGGACTCTGGCCTTTGTTCGAGCACGTTGACCACTGTAACGACCTGATTCGGCGCCGCAGAGAGTAGTAAGACATTAACCTTAACGCAGTTTTCGCTTTGAGCTTGCGGGCGACGACTTGCGGAATGCCCTCGGACCCCCGCGGCGTCACCTGCGCATCAACCGCACCGCGTAGAACCCGTCGAGGCCGGCGAGGCGGGGGTCGGACGCCGGAAAGTGGATCGGCAGCGTGCGCAACTCGCCGGCGGCCGTGACGAGTTCGGTCCGGCCATTGACCTCGGCTGGATCGACCGGCTGCCGGCGCACGCGCGGCTCGCGGGCGAGGAAGCTTGTGATTAAAGCCTCGCCTTCTTCGGGCTCGAGCGAGCAGGTGCAAAACACGATGATGCCGCCCGGCCGCGTCAAGGTGACCGCATGATCGAGCAGCCGGGCTTGTAGGCTGGTCAAGCCGGCCAGATCAGCCTCTTGCTTGAGCCATGCAATATCCGGATGGCGCCGGATCGTCCCGGTCGAAGAGCAGGGCGCGTCGATTAGGACGCCGTCGAACGGGCCAGCCTCCAAAGCGGCCGCGTCCGCTTGAACGATATCGGCCATAAGCGACAGGCGCGTGAGATTCTCACGCACACGCTCGAGCCGTGTCGGGGATCGATCGACGGCCGTGACGTGCGCGCCGAGGCATGCAAGCTGGGCAGCCTTGCCACCCGGCGCAGCGCACAGGTCCGCAATGGCGCGGCCTCGCACGTCGCCGAACAGCCGCACCGGCAGGGCGGCCGCGGCGTCCTGCACCCACCAAGCGCCCTCCTGGTAACCCGGAAGCTGCGGAACAGGCCCATGCGGGATCAGGCGAACCGATCCGGTCGGCAGCACACTGCCGCCAAGCCGTACGGCCCAGGCTTCGGGTTCGGACTTTACGGTGAGATCAAGCGAGGGTTCGGTACGGTTGGCGAGCGCGATAGCTCGGGCCGTGTCGGCCCCATAATGGCGCGTCCATCGGTCCAGCAGCCAAGCCGGGGTATCGAGCGCGACCGCGTCCGCGGCCAGCATGCCGGCGCCCTGACGCGCAATCCGCCGCAGAACCGCGTTGGCCAGCTTGCTGTAGCGCGCAGCGTGGCGGTCGGCCCGCACGAGACGCACCGATAGATCGACGGCCGCGTGGTCCGGAACGTCGAGGAACAGGATCTGCGCGGCCCCGACCAGCAGCGCGGCCTCGACGCGCGGCGCTTCTGCTGGGAGCCCGCGATCGAGGCATTGATCAAGCACCTGGCGCAGGGACCCGAGCCGGCGCAACGCGGTCGCCACAATATGACGCACCAGCGCACGGTCGCGGTCGGAAAGCGCGTCAAGCCCGACTGGCGCTTGCCGGCCATCGAGCAATTCGTCGAGGGCGCGGCGTCGCCGCAGCACGCCGTCGAGGATCTCGGCAGCGATACGCCGAGCCGGCAGGCCGGGCGGCTCGGATTGAACGGCCGTCTCGCTCATGCCGTCAGGAACCGCGCCCGAGCGGCAGCGTCAATACTTGAAGCTTGAAGGGCCTACCCCCACGGACCACGTCGCGCGTTGCCCCAGGGGCCGGACGGCCGCGGAGTGGGCTCGGCATCATATCCGCGCTGATCTATCCGGGCCGCGATCTCGCGCAGGGCGGCGATGCGGTTCTCGGTCGCCGGATGGGTCGCAAACAGGTTGTCCATGCGCGCGCCGGACAGCGGATTGATGATGAACAAGTGCGCGGTCGCGGGATGTTGCTCGGCGTCCTGATTCTCGATCTGGTGCGCGGCGTTGTCGATCCGCGCCAGCGCGGACGCGAGTGCAAGCGGTTGGCCGCTGATCCGGGCTCCCATATCGTCGGCGCCATATTCGCGCGTGCGGCTGATCGCCATCTGCACCAGCATGGCGGCAATCGGCGCCAGGATCACCATCGCAAGCGTACCGATGAGTCCCAGGCCGCTGTTGCTGTTGCGATTGCCTCCGCCGAAAAACAGGCCGAACTGCGCCAGCATCGAGATTGCGCCCGCAATCGTCGCCGTGATCGTCATGGTCAGCGTATCGTGGTTCTTGATGTGAGCGAGCTCGTGCGCGATCACGCCGGCAATCTCGTCCTCGCGCAGCATCTGCAGCAGCCCGGTGGTCACCGCCACCGCGGCGTGCTGCGGATTGCGCCCCGTGGCGAATGCGTTCGGTTGGGGGTTGTCCATGAGAAAGACGCGCGGCATCGGCAGGCCCGCGCGCGAAGCGAGGCCACCAACGATCCGATAGAGATCGGGCGCACTGCGGGCATCGACTTCGTGCGCGCCATGCATCGACAGCACCAGGCTGTCGGCATTCCAGTAGGCAAAGAAATTCATCCCGGCGGCGACGATGAGCGCGATCATCGCGCCGCTCTGACCGCCGATCAGGAAACCGATCCCCATGAACAGGGCGGTCAGGCCTGCCAGCAGGATCGCGGTTCGGGGCTTCACGGGCCCCCGAGAGATGGGAAAGCGTGGGCGAGGGCGCAATACGCTATCGCGCCTGCGCGACTTTTAGCGCGTCACCACCACGGTGGTGCCGAGGCCGACCCGATTGAACAGGTCCATGATGTCCGCGTTGTACATGCGGATGCAGCCATGCGACACGAAGCCGCCGACCGAGCCGGGGGTGTTGGTGCCGTGGATCGCATACTCGCCGCCCGCGAGCGTCATCGCCGCGACGCCCATCGGGTTCTTGGCCGAGCCGCCCGCGATGACCGCGGGCAGCGACGGCTTTTCGCGGCGGATCATCTCCGGCGGCTGCCATGCCGGGCTGAGGTACTTGCCGCTGATCATGGTGGTACCCTGCCACTGCATGCCGGACGTGCCGACGCCGACCGGGTAGCGCAACGCTTGCCCGCCGCCGAGCACGTAGTAGAGCCGGCGCTCACTGGTGTGGATGACGATCGTGCCGGCGCCATAGGCGCCATTGAAGTTGACAACTTCACGCGCAGACGCCGGTGTCGAGTACACGACACCAGCAACCGGCACCGCGGTCAGCAGGGCCGCGAGCCAGAGCACAGTCTTTTTCATGATGTTCCCCGCCAATTTCCTGATTGAATGATTCCGAGCGGAGACTGGACGATAAGAAAATTTGAACCAAAAATGGTTGCAGAAATACCGCACTCGCGGGGAATCGAACAAAATCGGCCTATACGAAGGTTGGGATTAGTTGTACGTGAGTTGGATTAGTTATAGGAAAGTCATCGTTCTGCGCGCACGATCGACGCAGGACCACCGCCGCGAGTTGTTCCCTGCCGAAGCAGGGATGGAAGCGCCGCTACACCGCGGCGCTTTTCTTGTTCTGACGGTTCTTCACCAGGTCATCGACAACGCCCGGTTCCGCGAGCGTCGAGGTGTCGCCCAGGTTGCCGTGCTCGTCCTCGGCGATCTTGCGCAAGATGCGGCGCATGATCTTGCCGGAGCGGGTCTTGGGCAGGCCCGGGGCGAACTGGATCAGGTCGGGCGAAGCGATCGGCCCGATTTCCTTGCGCACCCAGGCGACCAACTCCTTGCGCAGGTCCTCGCTTGGCTGCTCGCCCGCCATCAAAGTCACATAGGCGTAGATGCCTTGACCCTTGATGTCGTGCGGATAGCCGACGACGGCTGCTTCCGAGCACTTGGGGTGGGCGACGAGCGCGCTCTCGATCTCGGCGGTGCCGAGCCGGTGCCCGGCCACGTTGATCACGTCGTCGACCCGGCCGGTGATCCAGTAGTAGCCGTCTTCGTCGCGCCGGCAGCCGTCACCGGTGAAATACTTGCCCGGGTAGGACTTGAAGTAGGTGTCGACGAAGCGCTGGTGGTCGCCATAGACCGTCCGCATTATTCCGGGCCAGGCATCGGCGATGCACAGATTGCCGGTGGTGGCGCCGTGCAGCACCTTGCCATCGGCGTCGACGATCTCGGGGATCACCCCGAAGAACGGCCGCGTGGCCGAACCGGGCTTGAGCTTGGTCGCCCCCGGCAGCGGCGTAATCAGGATGCCGCCGGTCTCGGTCTGCCACCAGGTGTCGACGATCGGGCAACGACCGTCGCCGACGACCCGGTGATACCATTCCCAGGCCTCCGGATTGATCGGCTCGCCGACCGTTCCCAGAAGCCGCAGCGAAGCGCGCGAGGTCTTCTTCACGGGCGCGTCGCCCGCCTGCATCAGAGCACGGATCGCGGTCGGCGCGGTGTAGATGATGTTGACCTTGTGCTTGTCGACCACCTCCCAGAATCGCGACATGGTCGGATAGTTTGGGACGCCTTCGAACATCAGCGTGACGGCGCCATTCGCGAGCGGCCCGTAGACGATGTAGCTGTGGCCGGTCACCCAGCCGACGTCGGCGGTGCACCAGTAAATATCGCCGTCGTGATAGTCGAACACGTATTGATGGGTCATCGCGGTGTAGACCAGATAGCCGCCGGTCGTGTGCAGCACGCCTTTCGGCTTTCCGGTCGATCCGGACGTGTAGAGAATGAACAGGGGATCCTCGGCGTTCATCGGCTCGGCCGGGCATTCGGTTGAGACGCCCTTGGCGGCCTCGTCGTAGTAGATGTCGCGGCCCGGCTTCATCGCCACGGCGGCGCCGGTGTGCCGTACCACGATCATCTTCTTGACGCCGCCAGCCTTGTCGGCGGCCGCATCGGTGTTGGCCTTGAGCGGCACCTTGCGGCCGCCGCGCACGCCCTCGTCGGCCGTCACCACCACAGCGGACTTGGCGTCCTCGATCCGCCCGAGGAGCGACTCGGGCGAGAACCCGCCAAACACGACCGAATGGATCGCACCGATGCGGGTGCACGCCAGCATCGCAATAGCCGTTTGCGGAATCATCGGCAGATAGATCGTGACGCGATCACCCTTCTTGACGCCTTGCGCCTTCAGCACGTTGGCGAAGCGGCAAACCTCGGCGTGGAGCTCGCGATAGGTGATCTTCTTGTCGTGCGCGGGATCATCGCCTTCCCAGATGATCGCGGTTTGGTTCCCGCGCTTCTCGAGATGGCGATCGAGACAATTGTAGGACACATTGGTGGTGCCGTCCTCGAACCATTTGATCGAGATGTTGTGCGGATCGAACGACGTGTTCTTGACCTTGGTGTACGGCTTGAACCAGTGAATGCGCTTGCCCTGCTCGCCCCAGAACGCGTTCGGATCTTTTATCGACTGCGCGTACATCGCCTGGTACTTGCCGTCGTCGATGAATGCGCGCTTGGTCCAGTTTGCTGGAACGTCATAGACTTTTTCGGACATCGTTTCCTCCGCACTGCAGTGACGTAAACCCGCGTCTCGCAGGGTCATTTGGCGTCCGCCATTATGCGACGGCGTGCTGACGAGCGACAAGCCCAGCCTAGTGCCCCGCCTCCGAAGTTCGTGATACCTCGCAGTACCCTCTGACACGAACTTCGGAAGCAAAGGGGCACTAGCAAATACATGATTCCAGTGCCGCTTTTCGATTTGAAGTTCCTTAGCGAGGCTGCTGCAATTGCTGTAGGAGCTTCAAATCGGCGGCACTGGTCACACTTTCGTCGCGCAAGAGCCGCGCGCTCTTGATAGGGATCAAATAGACGAGTGCTACTTTAGTCCCATGCCGCCGACGATCGCGCCCATGACCAGCAGTACGACCAGCCAGTGACCGGCATCAATTGCAGTCAGTGTGTATTTGCGCCCGCTGAACGCGTTGTTGACCATCATGGTGGTGAGCACAAAGCCGAACCACAGGAACAGCCCGGAGATGACGCCGTTGCGGAGCGTCACCTGTCCGGGGCCGAGATGGCCGAGCACGCCCGCCAACATCCAGGCCATGATCAGGTCGGCCACGAAGGCGAGCACGAACGGTAGAAAGGCCTTTGGATCACCTTTCAGCGCGGTCTGCTTTTGCTTGAACTCCTCCATCGTGGTTCCGAGCGCCGTCACCCAGTACTTGGCGAGGAGGCCGTACCACACGGCGCCGGTGAGCCAGCCGGCGATCGCTGCGATCACGATCGCAAGGTAGTTCATTCCAGCGAAGCTCATCGTCTTTCTCGCTTCTTGGTTATTTCAACCCCGCCATCTTGCTCACCATCTTCCACTCTTCCGCTGTGACGGGCTGCACGGAGAGACGCGCATATTTGACGAGCGCCATGTCCTTGAGCTTGGGCTCAGCCTTGATGGCGGCGAGCGTCACCGGTTTTGGCACCGGCTCGACCGCCTTGACGTCGACCATCAGGAAAACGCCCTTGGGGTCGGTCGGATCCTTGTAGGATTCGCGAATGACCTCGACGATGCCGACAATCTGCTTTTCATCGCCGGTATGATAGAAGAACGCCCGGTCGCCTTTCTTCATGGCCTTGAGGTTTGCGCGCGCCGTGAAGTTCCGCACGCCGCTCCAGGCCTCGCCTTTGGCGCCGCGTTTGACCTGATCGTCCCAGGAATATTCGTCAGGTTCGGTTTTCAAAAGCCAGTAGGCCATCTAGTTTCTCCGCTCGACCTTAAGTCATCAGTCTTCCGCCCGGAACGGACGCATCAGCAGCGCTTCGATCGCCGCATCGACGGTAAGTTTGCCGGCCAACACGGCGGCGACCGCGCTTGCAATCGGCATCTCGGCGCCTTCGCGTTGCGCGAGCGCCACCAGCGCTGACGCGGTAAAGACACCCTCCGCAAGCTTGCCGCCAGCCGCCACACGCGGTGCGGCACCTTGGCCGAGCGCCACACCAACCGAATAGTTGCGCGACTGCGCGCTCGAGCACGTCAGGATCAGATCGCCGAGGCCGGCGAGACCCATCAGCGTCGCCGGGCGCGCTCCAAGCGCCGCACCGAAGCGCGCAAGCTCCGCGAACCCGCGGGTGGTGAGTGCCGCCGCGGCGCTGGCGCCGAGCTTTTTACCGGCAACAATGCCGGCCGCAATCGCAAGCACATTCTTGGCCGCGCCGCCGATCTCCACCCCACGCACGTCGGTCGAGTGATAGACCCGAAACGTCGGCACGCCGATCGCCTGGGCCAGCGCCTGCGCCTGCCCGGAGTCTTGGGTAGCAAGCGTGACCGCGGTTGGCAGTCCGCGCGCGACGTCGAGCGCAAAGCTCGGGCCCGACAAGATTGCCGGAACCGCATGCGGCACGGTGTCAGCGATGATCTCAGTCATGAAGGCGAGTGTTTGCTGCTCGATCCCTTTGGCGGCGGCAATGACCGGTGTACCGGCCGCTACTGTCAGGGTCTTTGCGACCGCGCGCAGAGCCTGCGCCGGCACCGCCAGCAGCACGGCTTCGCTCTCTGGCTCGACCGCGGCCGCGATGCGCACCCGCTCCTCGATTGCAACGCCGGGCAGCCGGGGGCTTTCGCGGGTCTGCGAGATTGCGGCCGCGGCTTTTTGGTCGCGTGCCACCAGTGTGATCGCGCGCCCGGCCCGCGCCCCCACGTTGGCGAGCGCCACACCCCAGGCGCCGGTGCCCACCACCGCGATCCGATCGAGGCTCATGATCAGCTATCCGCCGCACTAGGTGTATCGGACGGCTTGGTCACCAGATCGAGCGGCCAGCGCGCCCGGGGGCTCACATCGAGCGGGTCGGTAAGGCCGCAGGCGAGCCGCTCCGCTCCCGCCCAAGCGATCATGGCGCCGTTGTCGGTACATAATTCCGGTGGCGGAATCACCAGCACTGTGCGCGCCTCAATGGCAACCCGATGCAGCGCCGCCCGCAGCGCTCGGTTGGATGCGACCCCGCCGGCGGCCACCAGCGCAGTCGGCGTCCCAAACAGGGGGCGAAACATTTCAAGCCCGGCCCACAGCCGGTCAGTGACAACGTCGATCACGGCCTGTTGGAATGACGCGCACAGGTCCGCCACGTCCTGTTCGGACAGCGGCGCTATTCGCTGCGCTTCCAGCCGGACGGCGGTCTTGAGGCCTGAGAACGAGAAATCCGCATCAGCGCGGCCAAGCATCGGCCGCGGCAAGGCGAAGCGAGCCGCATTGCCGTGTTCGGCCTCGCGCTCGACAAGCGGACCACCCGGATAGCCGAGGCCGACCAGCTTGGCGGTCTTGTCGAATGCCTCGCCGATCGCGTCGTCGAGCGTGGTGCCGATCCGCACATAGTCGCCGACCCCGCGCACCGCGACGATTTGCGTATGCCCGCCCGACGCCAGAAACAGGCAATACGGAAACGCCACCGATCCGATCAAACGAGGGCTAAGCCCATGGGCCTCCAGATGATTTACGGCAATCAGCGGAATTCGCCGGACCAGTGCGATCGCCTTGGCTGTGGTCAGTCCGACGATCACCCCGCCGATCAGACCGGGTCCGGCGGCCGCCGCAACAGCATCGACGGTCTCGAGCCTATGGCCCGCGTTCGTCAGGGCCTTCGAAACAATCTTGTCGAGCGCTTCCACATGGGCGCGCGCGGCGATCTCCGGCACGACCCCACCGAAGGCGGCGTGCTCCTTGGCCTGCGAGCGCACGACGTTCGACAGGATGGCGCCGCTACCATCGGGCCGGCGTTCCACCACGGCGGCCGCGGTCTCGTCGCAGGTCGTCTCGATGCCGAGCACAACCATGATTCCAGCCAGTCTCCGTTATGGGCTAACCCTGAAAACGGACCGCGACCACCCGTCGCGGGAAATGACGAGCGCCACGTGACGATATAGGAATTCCGACCATGTCTGTCGCACGACTTTGCGAGGGTTAAAAATGCCGTCGGCGTTTGCCCGCATCGGATCCCGCGGTAGCCCGCTCGCGCTGGCGCAGGCGCGCGCTGTGCGCGACCGGATGGCCTCCGCGCATGGGGTTGCGCCGGACGCGATCGAGATTCGGGTCATCCGCACCTCCGGAGACGCCATTCAGGATCGCCCGCTTGCGGAGATCGGCGGCAAGGGCCTGTTCACCAAGGAAATCGAGGAGGCCCTGCTGCGCAACGAGATCGACCTTGCGGTCCACTCCGCCAAGGACATGGCGACGCAGTTGCCGCCCGGCCTCGCAATTGCGGCTTGCCTGCCGCGCGAGGATCCGCGCGACGTCTTCGTCAGTCGCGTGGCGGAAACGCTGGCCGAATTGGCGGCCGGCGCGCGCGTCGGCACCGGGTCACTGCGGCGCGCGGCGCTGGTGCGGCGACTGCGCCCGGACCTCGTCACAGTGCCGCTACGCGGCAACGTCGAGACGCGGCTGCGCAAGCTCGGCGAAGGAGTGGCTGATGCCACCATTTTGGCGCTTGCCGGTCTGCGGCGCCTGGGATTGGACAACGCTGCGACGGCCATTCTCGACGTCGAAATGTTTCCGCCGGCGGTCGGGCAAGGCGTCATCGCAATCGAGGCGAGGGCTGATGACGACCAAAGCCGCGCGCTCGTCGAAGCGATCAACGATGCGGATGCCGCAATCGCGCTCGCGTGCGAGCGCGCGTTTCTCGCCGTGCTCGACGGGTCGTGCAAAACACCAATTGCCGGCTATGCACGGCTTGCCGGCGGTCGCGTGCAGTTCTCCGGCCTGATCGTGAAGCCTGACGGCAGCGCGGCGCTTACAGTGTCGCGCACTGGCCCGGCACGCGACGCCGCCATGCTCGGCGCCGATGCAGGGCGTGAGCTTAAGGCCAAGGCCGGCGCCGCTTTTTTTGCCCTGCCGTGAAGCTGCTCGTCACCCGTCCGGAACCTGACGGTGCGCGCACCGCCGCGGCCTTGGCTGCGCGCGGGCACGAGGCAACGCTCGCCCCGCTGCTGCGCATCGAACCGGTCGCCGCGACATTTGGTCCGGGTCCTTGGGACGCCGTGGTCATGACGAGTGCCAATGCGGCGCGCGCACTCGCGATGCATCCACGCCGTCAGGAACTTGTCGGGCTGCCCGCGTTCGTGGTCGGGCGCCGCACCGGCGCGGCGGCGCGCGACGTTGGATTTGCTCACGTCACCTCGGCTGACGGCAACGCCACGGATCTGGTGCGGCTCCTCAATCGGCAACCCGCGCGCGCGCGCGTCCTCTATCTCGCAGGCGCCGACCGGGCGACTGATCTCGCGGCGGCGCTGAGTGACGCGCGCACTCGTCTCGAGACTGTCGTGATCTACCGGGCCGTGACCGAGACCAGCCTGCCCGAAAACGTCAGTGCGGCACTGGCTGCGGGGACGATCGACGGCGTCCTGCATTTTTCCGCGCGCAGCGCGGCGGCGTTCGTAATGGCGCTCAATGCGGCCGGTTTGCGCACCCCGCTCGGGTTGCCCCAGTTCTGCCTGTCGTCGGAGGTCGCAAAGCCGTTGGTGGCCGCGGGAGCCGCCGACCTACGCATTGCGGCGCGCCCTGACGAAGGCAGTTTGCTCCTTCTGGTGGACGCGGTGACGTGAGCACCGTGATCGATCCAAGGAAGGGCAGAGACCCCGATTGCCGCAGCCGCGGGTCCGCGTTATGCCGTTAGGCCAGTAGGGGAGAAGGACGCGATGGCGAGCGAGGGACGAACGCCGCGCCGAGGACGCGGGGCACCGGCCGTCGACGGTACTGCGACCGAGGTTGCGATGGAGCCGCAAGCAAGCTCCGAGCAGCGGCCGTCTGACACGCCGGTGGCTCCGGAGGGGGTATCTGAAGCATCCGCGACGCCGGCGCCCGAGGGCGCATCCGAATCCGTACCTTCCGATGCCCCCGCCGCCGAGCCTGGCGCGCCGGTTGAGGTTTCCGGCGAGCCCAAACGTGCGGACGCCACCGAGCCGGTTCGCCCGGCCGAGGTCGAGGTCCTTCCGCCAGCCCCGCCACCGCGCACGCCGCGCCGGCGCTCACTGTTTTGGCCGATGGTGGCCTCGGCGATTTTTGGTGCCGTGCTGGGGCTCGCGGCGCTCGCCGTTATCTGGCGCTACAACGTGCTCGAGCCCTACAACATCGACGTCGGCGGCAAACTCGCGGGAGCCCGCATCGCGGCCATCGAGGCGCGCTTGCGCGCTATCCAGCCGGTCGCCGCGCCCGCTCCGGTCCCGGTGGCCGCGCCGGCGGTGAGCGCACCACCTGCTGATACGAAAGCGCTCGACGAGCTCACCGCCCGTGTCGCCAAACTCGAAGCCGCCGTCCAAAACCCGAAGCCGGCGCCGCCCGATCTGGCGGTGGCGAGCCGGTTTACTGCGGTTGAAGGCGCTATCAAGCCCCTTGGCGACGCCGTCAACGCGGCCAACAAGCGTGTCGACGACCTTAACGTGAGCTTGCGCGATACCCGCTCGCGCCTCGATGCGTCCGCCAAAGCGCTCGACGATTTCATCGCGGCGCAGCGCCAGCATCCGGCGGCCGACAAGGCCGATCTCGACAAGGCCGACGCGCGGCTGGTGACGCTCGAAGCTGCCACCAAGTCGCTCGTCGCGACGACGGCCGCGGCCGGTGCGGCTGACAAGAGCCTGGATCGCAACGTGCGTGCCGCCGTGCTGGCGTCCGCGCTTCGCTCGGCGGTCATGCGCGGTGCGCCCTATGCGTCCGAGCTCGCCGGCCTGAAAACCCAGGTCGCCGACCCGGCGGTGCTCGCGCCACTCGAGCCGTTCGCCGCGACTGGCACACCGAGCCAGGCTGCGCTGGCGCAGGAGTTGGCCGGCCTCATGCCGGCGATCACCCGCGCGGCCGAGCCGCAGAGCGCGGCGGCGGTCGAGGGCGGATTGATGGCGCGGCTGCGCGCGCGCGCGAGCGAGTTCGTGCAGGTTCGTCCGGTCGGGGAAGCAGCCGGCGATGATCCGGCTGCGATCCTGGCGCGCCTCAACAGCGAAGCCGCGCGCCAGGATATCGCGGGCGCGGTTGCTGATCTCGCCAAGCTGCCGGCGGCTGCGAAGGCGCCGGCGCAAGCCTTCATCGCCAAGGTTCAGGCGCGCGCCGCAGCCATCGCTGCGGCTCAGCGCGTCGCCGCCGATGCGCTGGCCGCGCTCGGCAAATCCTAGAGCATGGTCCCGAAAAGTGGGCACCGGTTTTCGGCAAAGATCATGCTCCAATAAAAGGGCGCGCGCGTGATCCGAGTCATTGTTTTTCTCGCCATCCTGGGTGTGCTTGCGCTTGGGGCCGGCTGGATCGCCGACCAACAGGGCTCGGTCACCATTGTCTGGCTCGGCCGCCAGACCACGACCACGATCGGCGTCATGATCTGGGCGTTTGTGGCGGTGGCCGTGCTCGCCGCGCTCGCCTGGTCGATCCTGCGCGCGCTTCTGCGCGCGCCCGCGGCGGCACGCGCGCGCCGCTCCAGAGCGGGCATGCGCGCGCTCAGCCACGGCCTGCTCGCGGTTGGCGCCGGTGACAGCCGCGCCGCGGTCCGTCATGCGCGCGAAGCGAAACGGCTCATCGGCCGCGAACCGCTGGTGCTGCTGCTCGACGCCCAGGCGGCGCAGCTGCGCGGCGATCGCGCCGCCGCCGAGCACGCATTCGGCGCCATGACCGAGCATCACGAGGCGCGGCTTTTGGGCCTGCGCGGGCTCTTCATCGAAGCCCAGCGCAAGGGCGATCTCGGCGCCGCCCGCCGTCATGCAGAGGAGGCCGCCGGGGCCGCGCCTGCATCGGCCTGGTCGGCGCGCGCCTTGCTCGAAATGCGCTGCGCGGCCGGCGATTGGGCGGGTGCGCTCGCCGCGCTCGACCGCGGTTACAAGGCCGGGCTCGTCGACAAGGACGCCTATCGGCGCCAGCGCGCGGTGCTGCTCGCCGGCGAGGCGCAGGCGCTGGCCGGCAGCGATCGCGAGGCCGCCAAGACAGCGGCGCTCGAGGCCGTGAAGCTCGCGCCCGATCTGGTGCCGGCCGCGGCGCTCGCTGGGACGTTCCTCGCGCAGGCCGGCGAGCCGCGGCGCGCCGCTCGCATCGTCGATGCGGCCTGGCGCGCCAATCCGCATCCGGATCTTGCCGATGTGATCATGAATTTGCGGCCCGGTGAGTCGTCGCGCCAAAAACTCGAACGCATCCGCAAGCTCGCGCAGGATTCGCTCAGCAATGTCGAGTCGGCGCTCGCGCTCGCACGCGCCGCGATCGCGGCCCACGACTTTGCCCTGGCGCGGACAACACTCGCTCCGCTCCTGGCCGCGCCGACCCAGCGGGTCGCAACCTTGATGGCGGAGCTCGAGGAGAAGGAGCACGGCGACATTGGCCGCGCGCGCGAGTGGATGGCGCGCGCGCTGACCGCGTTGCGCGATCCGGCCTGGAGCGCGGAAGGCTTCGTATCGGAGCGCTGGCTGCCGGTGTCGCCCTCCGGCCGGCTCGACGCCTTCGAGTGGAAAGTGCCGCTGGCCGAGGTGCCCGGCCCGGTGATCGAGCCGCGCCCCGGCGAGCCGGCGCGCGAACTCGCGCCGCCCGAACCCGCGCGGCCCGCGCCTGAGACCGCCAAGCCGGCGGAACCCGCGAAGCCGGCTCCGGAGGCCGAGCCGGTTGAAACACCGCCGCCGCAACCGGCACCGAGCCGGGCTGAGCCCGCGGCCGTGGCTCCCGAAGAGGAGAGCAAGCTCCCGCCGCCGGCGCCCCAGTCCGAACCTGCCGCCAAATCGGCGAGCGCACCGGCGGCCGGCTCGCAGCCGATCTCCACCGCCGCTAACGTGCAGGCGGCGCCAGTCATTCCGCTGATGCACGCGCCCGACGATCCGGGGCTCGCACGCAATGAAAATCACGACGCCGATGCGGAGCCGCCGCAACCGCCCAAGCAGGAAGGCTGGTGGCGCACGCTGTTCGGGTGAGTTCCGCATTCGAGAGCCACTCGCGGCGGACCTCGAACCTGTTTCACGACGCAAAAAGGCCCGGGTTGTTTGCCGCGCGCCGGCGCTGGCACGAAGCGAGGGCGCAGCGAGGCTGTTGGCGGATGCCCGCCCGTTGCTTGCAATGCCCGCGCCCGGGGGCTATCACCGCGCGCGTAGCCGCAATAGCTCAGCCGGTAGAGCACATCATTCGTAATGATGGGGTCGGGGGTTCGAATCCCTCTTGCGGCACCACCTTGCAAACAATGATGCTTCATATGCAGCGGAGAGTTGTTGGTCAGCTCCTCAATCTGGCTTTGGTCAGCACCTGATAAGTGCCGTTAGGGTTTTCGGCGGGGCGTGGCGTGCGTTTGTGTTGAGCAGTCTGCCGCGTGCCGGTGGTCAGTGCTGTCGGCGTGGGTTTGCTCATCGCCTCAACCGCGGTCCGTCCACATGCCAAAGGGCACCCCGCAGCCAATCCTCGACAAGCTCGAAACCTTGTTCAATCAGATTGCTGTCGACGAAGAGACGAAGACGTTCCTAGCCAATCTAGGCAGCGACCCGTTCCCCGGCAATTCGCAGATGCTGAAGGCGCTGCTCGTTAAGGACATCAAGGCTTGGGGCGAATACGTCAAGATCGCGAAGATCGAGCCCCTGTCGTGAGCCCGTTGCAAAGCCATGCAGGCCAACCAAGTGGCACTGACTCGAACCGGATCACACACGTCAGTTGAAATTTGGTAGGCGGGGGCATGCAGTTTAAGCCCCGCTTGAACGGATCGCCTATCGCGGGGTTATAGAAGTAGGCGGCATTTCTGCGGGAGGTTCGCATGCGCAATCAACACATAGCGTGGTTCATTGCAGCGATCGCGATTACGCTTACGAGTGGCGCGCATCCAAGTGCTGCGGCAGTCATATATCCTTGGTGCGCCAACTACAGCGGCCGCGGCATGGGGGGTGCCCAAAATTGTGGGTTCGTGAGCTTTAATCAGTGTTTGGCGACAGTCCGTGGTGTCGGCGGCACATGTGGTCCAAACCCTCTCTATCAGCCGTACCCGCCTTCCCCACGCTATGGTCGACCCATACGAAGGTGACGCGCAAACATTGGCTAGAGAGCTACGGACGAATAGCTCCGAGTGACGCTATCTGCTCAGATGCAGACTATATCGAGCGGGCGGGTGGCTAGTGAGATTGCTCTCCGGCGCGGCCGTGCCACTGGAACAGCATCGAACAAATAGCCCTCGGATTTGATGAGGAGGCTTTCCTTTACGGCGCGCTCGTGTTCTTCAAGAGGACTTCTGATTCTATAAATATGTTCGCCGTCTCTATCTGGCATCCAAGCAACTATCTTAGGCGGCCGCAAAGCCGGTCTGTCGATGCACCCGCACCCAAATAGTCGCGAACCGTGCGAATCCCCGGTGGAGCACCCACGACCGGGCTGGTAATCTGACCGCAACGCCACCACAACGGCCGCCACAATGACGATCTTACGCGTTGTTATCTTTGCAATGACGACGGGCGTGCTCGCGTTCGCCGCCGCGGGCGCGCAGGCAGCATGTCAGCCGACGATCAGCGAGCCGTGCACGCCGCAGCCGTCCGCAGACAAGAGTGCCGACCAAACCAAGCCGGCCAACTCCAAAAAAGCCAACCAACCGGCTGGCGCGCCGGCGGGCGGGCTGCGACTGAGCCCCGACACCGGATTTGGGATGGACAAAGGCGGACTTGGCCCGCAACGGCAATTCAAGGGCGGTCTTGCCGTCCCGTTTTGAATTCGGGTCGATAACCCGCAATGCGCGCTTGAAGCCGGCCTCACGCTGAGGCGGCGGTGCGCCTTGCCCGGCGACCGCGCGATGCTTGACGCGCGGAGCGCCGCAGAGACATACTTTTGCAAGTTACAAGCACAACAAAAGCCCCGCGCGCTTTCTTGCAGATCGATCGACGAACGTCGCGCTCGATTGCGCGCGAAGCAGGGCTATCTGCAATCCATGCGGCCAACCGGGGGCCTTAGCATGATTTATTTCCTGGCCTGCATCGCGGCCATTGCGGGATTCCTGTTCGGGTACGACGAGGGCGTGATCGCGGTGGCCCGCCCGCTGCTCGACAAAGACTTCCCGATGAGCCCGCTCGTCGGCGGTTTCATGACCGCAGCGGTTCCGCTCGGCGCGCTGATCGGGGCGAGCGCGGCCGGCCGCATCACGGACCGGTTCGGCCGCAAACGGGTTTTGATGGCGGCCGCCGCGCTGTTCGCGGTCGGGGCGTTTATCGCAGCCGGGATGACGGCGACCTGGATTCTGATCGCGGCGCGCCTGGTGCTCGGCCTTGCGATCGGCGTCGCCGCGGTGACTGCCCCGCTCTTCATCTCCGAAGCAGCGCCGGTGTCGATCCGAGGCGGTTTGGTGGCAACCTACCAGCTCGCGATCACGTTCGGCATTCTGGTGTCCTACCTCACCGGGCTCGCTATCGAAGGCGACGGAACCTGGCGCCTCATGTTCGGACTTGGCGCCGTGCCCGGGCTGTTGTTCCTGATCGGCCTCGCCTTTTTGCCGGAATCGCCGCGCTGGCTGATGCTCAAACGATATCCAGACAAAGCGCGCGCGAGCCTGCTGCGATTGCGGGGTGAGGGCGCGAACGTCGATGAGGAGCTGCGAGATATCGCACACGCCGCGCATGCCGAAGCCGGCACGAAGATCGACTATTCGGTGCTTTGGAGCCCGAAGGTGCGACCAGCGCTGATTGTCGGCATGACCCTATTCTTCCTGCAGCAACTCAGCGGCATCAATGCGGTGATCTACTACGCGCCGGAAATCTTCGCCCACGCAGGGTTTGACAGCGGTCGGGTCCAGACGCTCGCGACAGTTGGCGTCGGCACCGTTAATTTCGTGACGACCATCCTGGCGATGTACCTGATTGATGCGCTTGGGCGGCGACCTTTGCTGGTGCTGGGGTTCGTCGGAACCGCCGCCACCATGCTCACGATCGCGTTCGCGGTGATCAATCCCACACTGGTGCCATCATGCGTCGTCATCGTGGCACTGCTCCTTTACATAGCGTCGTTCGCTATCAGCATCGGTCCGTTGCCGCATGTGATGATGTCGGAGATTTTTCCGCTGCGCGTGCGCGCCCCCGGGATGAGCATGGCCTCGATTAGCAACTGGGGCTTCAACTTCGTGGTGGTGTTCGCGTTTCCGTTGATGCTCGCTGGAATCGGCCTCGCGGCCACGTTTACAATTTTCGCGATCATCTGCATCGGCGGCATCGTGTTCACGCTCGCGCGTGTGCCCGAAACAACGGGGTACTCACTCGAGGCGATCGAGGCGCACCTGGAGTCGGGCCGGCCGTTCGTCGCGCTGGGAGCCACGAAAATCTAGCGATTGGACCACCGTGCTGGCGAGAATGCCGGCACGTCGATGACCAATATCAGCAGACGACCCGCCCGCCGGCGCCTGCTGTGAGTTGCCTAGCCTTTGGCCCCAATGCACTGGCGCACGTAGTCCCGCAGCGCCGGCTGGACAAGTCCCTTCGCGATGCCTTCCTGGCGGCATTCGATCCGCTTCGCGACTTGCGGCATCTTGGCGGCGAAACAGCTCTGCACATGCTGCTTGCGGTCGGGCCCGGTGAGCCCTTGCGCAGTGGCTTCGTCCCGGCAAGCGTCGCGCGCCGCCTTGATCTGTTCGCGTATCGCCTGCCGGCGCGCATCCGGCGCTCCTGCCGGCGGCGTACCGGCGCTGGGCGCACCGCTGTTGAGCTGCCCGCCCGGAGCAGCGGGTGGCGGGCCGGAAGTGTCACCCGGTGCGGCGGCCGGCGGCGGGGCGGATTGGGCGCTCGCGGCGCTGACAAGAGGCGCGCCAGCGAGCGTGAAGGTCGTGAGCGTGAGCGCGATAAGCGTGCTGCGCTTCATGAACGTGATCTCCGATGAAGTCGCCCTGATGTGGCCAACTATCGACGCCGTGCGATGAACCGCTGCTGAATGCGAAATGTCAATTTGGTAATGCGCGGCGACCACGTGGCGTTGACCGGTCAGTCGCGCTCCACCAAACTTGGGGTAACTGGGCACTGGGATAATGGACCACTCAGGCGGTTGTCATTGCGGCAATATCCATGTGCGGCTGCGCTTGACGAAGGCGCCGGGCGAGAATTCGTTGCGGGCTTGCGCCTGCTCGTTCTGCCGCGCGCACCAAACCCGCACGGTTGCAGATCCAGAGGGATTGTTCGAGGTTTCGGCCGACGATTGGTCGCTGGTCGAACCGTACCGCTTCGGTTCTCGTACCGCCGACTATCTGGTGTGCCGGCGCTGCGGCGTCTATGTCGGGGCGGTGTGCGAGACCGCGGCCGGTTGGCGTGCAGTGGTCAATGTGAATTGCCTGGCCGAGCGTGCTCAGTTCATCCAACAGCCCTCGACCCCCGATTACGACGGCGAAACGAACGCAGCGCGGGTGGCGCGCCGCGCCGTCAACTGGATGCCGGCCGTGGTGCGGCGGTGATATTGAGCGCCAGGCGAGGGCGAGCGCAGCCGGTGCGCGCGTGCGCGGCCGGATCTCAACAAACAGATTGCGGCCGTGTGGAGTAGCCTCGCCCGCATCCGTCGATGGCGCGCTAATCCGGCGATCGGCTACGGCATCGCGATCGTGGCGCTGCTGATTTCAATCGGCCTGCGGTTCGCATTGGAACCGCACGTCACCGCGGGCCTGCCCTTCATCACGTTCTTTCCGGCTATCATCCTGACGACATTTCTGGGTGGCCTTGGGCCCGGAGTCGCGGTGGCGGTCGCCGCGGGACTCGTCGCTTGGTATTTCTTTCTTCCTCCGGCGTTCAGTTTCGAGCTCGGCGAAAAAGAGTCCACATCACTTGTCGTATTCTGGCTCATCGCCGCGATGGACGTGACGCTGGTGCATCTCCTCAACCGCGCGCTCGACCGCGCGGAGAGGCTGGCCGGCGAGCGCGCCCTGCTGCTCGACGAAATCCAACACCGCGTCGCCAACC
>DATIPA010000048.1:0-28726 GCA_035472475.1 Xanthobacteraceae bacterium
TGTTCGGCAAGCGTGTTGACCTTGTCGGAGCCGAGCGCCTTCTCGAGGTCCGCCGGTGCTATCTGTTTGTTTGGGCCGGTGCCGACCCACGAGTTCGCGATCTCGCCGTGACCGCTCTGCTCCAGCTGTTTGAGGATATCGCCGAGGCCGCCGCTCAGTACGCTGCCGGCGGCGCCGCCCGCGAGGAGCCCGCCCAAACCGCCCTTGAGCACGTCGGCGAGATTGCCACCTGGCCCCGCGCCAAGACTGCCTCCCGGAGCGGCGGTTGGCCCCGCCGAGCGACCGGCAGAGGCCGGTTGCTGGCCGCCGCTCAGATGTTTGATCGCCTTGAAGGCCAACAGTCCGATCAGCGCCATGGTAAGCGGGGACATACCGCCACCGCTGCTGCTCGTCGGCTGACGCTGGCCGCGCGGGCCATTTTGCATGCCATTGAGAACATCCATCAAACCCATAATCGCCTCCTAGGCGCGTTTCGACGGAAGTCGTTGACGACCTTTGCTCATCGACAACGCATATATCCCCTTGGCCCAAGGTTGAATTTTATGGGGGTCATGTGACGGCAGCAAGGCGTCTGAAACAGCTTTCGCACGCGCGTAGTCAACACCGCGGTCGCCGATGTCGCGCCTTGATCATCAAACTCGTTGCGGCCGTGCGAGCATGACTCGGACGCGCGGGTCGCGTAGCATCCCTGCGTGAGCGTTGAGCTCGCGTCGGGAGTACGGCACATGCAACTCGGCCTCTTCGCATTCGCGGCAGCGTGCGCATTCGTGGGCGCCGCTCTTTACATCAATGTCGTAGAGCAACCCGCCCGGCTCATGCTCAATGCGCGCGCGATGGTCCGCGAATGGACGCCCAGCAACCGGCGTGGTTTTGTCATGTTGTCGGCGCTCGCGATCGCATCGTCGGTTTTGGCATACGCGGATTATGCGCGCACCAGCGACGTGCGGTGGATCATCGGCGGGACCATCATGCTCGCAACATGGGCTTACGCGTATTTCGTGGTCTTGCCGGTGAACATCTGGCTCTTCGCGCTTGAGCAAGGTGGCTCTGCCTTGACGCTGCGCGAGCTCATGCGCGACTGGGGTTTGTTGGAATGGGGCCATACCGTGATCGGCCTGTGGGCGAGCGGGGTGTTTGCCTGGGCACTGATCATGCCGGCTTGAGGCGCGAGGTATCGACTTAGGCGATTTGTGGTGTCGAACGCATCAGTTGTTCGAGGCCCTGGTCGGTCGTCACCTTGGGGGTCCAGCCCAGGCCCACGAGCGCAGCTGGATCAGCAACGAGCGAGCCGGTCACGAACTGCCAGCTGCCCGGGTATCCGGCGGCATCGAGCGCCAGGCGCAACAGTGCGGCGGGCACGGGGACCAGACCGGGCCGGCGCCCGAGCCCCCGGCGCATGGCCGCGAGCATCTGCGAGAGCGTCAACGGCTGTGGATCGGCCACGATTAGCGGGCGTCGCAACCGTTCCGGCGTGCCTAACACGTGCGCCACTGCGCTGGCCAGATTGTCGAGCGAGAGAAGCGAGCGCCTGGCCTTGAGCCCACCCAAGGGCAGCGGGTAGGGCAGGCGCGCCAGTCGCATGAGCTGCGCAAGGTTGCCGGTCATGCCCGGGCCGTAGACCGTCACCAGGCGCAGCGCCACCCAGTCAAGAGCGAGGTCGGCCAGGCCGTGCTCAGCCGCGAGTTTTGAGCGGCCGTAAGCGTCAGTCGGCTGTGGGGCCATCGCCTCGGTCAGAACGTCAGGCGCCGTTGCGCCGGATTGCGCCCGTACCGACGACAGAAAAACGAAGCGCCGTACACCGGCGTGCTGGGCGGCGCGCGCCAGTCCGATTGTCGCTTCGGTTCCGAGCAGGCGGTGGTCGTCCTCGGGCAGGCCGGACATCACGTGCGACGGACCAGCCGTGTGAATTATGGCGTCGACGTCGGCCAGCGCCGCCGACATGTTCTGCGGTCGCATCAGGTCGCCGACGACGGCGCTCGCGCAGTCGAGGGGTATGCTGGTAGGCCGCCGGAGCAATACACGTAGCCGAAAGCCGCGCTGGCCAAGTTCGCGCAGCAGCTGTTGCCCGATAAATCCCGTGCCGCCGGTAAGGGCGACGAGCGGCTTGTTCATGCGACGCAAAGCCCTGCGAATAGACCGGCACCTATGCTACCACGGCTGTCATCGTGACGACCCCCGTCCCAACGGGCTAGACCAAGAACAACCGCGAAACCTGCCTTGCAGGATGACGCGCCCCTGACGCCCGACTTGAACCAAGATCCGCATGCTGAGCTCCGAACAGTCCCAGACGCCGACTAATCACACCTTAGGCGTCCACACCTCTGAGGTATTGCGCGCCCTGATCGACGAGGCGCCGCGGGACGAGTTCACGTTGCGTTGGCTGATCGGAAGCCTGCCGCATCGGTCGTTTGGAGCCATCCTGGTGTTCCTCGCGGTGATCGCCATGGTTCCGGTGGTTTCAATCCCGGCTGGCCTGCTCATCGCCGTCCTGGCGGTGCAAATCATTTTGGGCTACCGCACCCCGGTGCTTCCGAGCAGCCTGATGAATCGCCCGTTGCCCTCGAGCTACCTTCGCCTGCTGGAACAGCATGCCATTCCGATGCTCACCCGGCTCGAGACCGCGGTACGCCCACGTTGGCCGACATACGTGCATGGGATGCTGCGCATAACCGGCGTGGTCGTGCTGCTGCTGACGGTGATCTTGCTGACCTTTCCGCTCCCGCTGTCGAATATTCCGCCCGCCGCGATCATCACATTGATTGCACTTGCCGACACCGAGCAGGACGGGCTCCTGCTGTCGATCGCACTGGCGGCGGCAATTCTCTTGTTGGTGCTCGCGTTCGCCGCGGTGCTTGGACTCGTCGATGGCGCGGAATGGTTGCTCCGCTTCATCTGATCGCGTGTCAGATCGACGAACACGATCTTGCGAGGGTCTCGATCAGAACGCCGCCGCCAGGTCCCTCGCGCCTTGCAACATGGTTCCCTTGTCCATGATGGAATTGGTCGCAGCGAGCAGCTTGGCAACCGTGTTGTTGCGAATGGCTACGGGGTTGCGTTCATAGCCGTTGCGTAGAAAGAAGTTCGAGGTCGGGATCTGCGCTCGCATCTCCTCCGGGATGGTGACCATGTCGTGGCCGTTGCCATCGCCGGTCAGGTTCATCATTTCGAGCTCGGCGGCCGTCAGGTGCCGGCCATAACCTTTGCGGCGCGCGAAAACGACCGAGTCGAGGAGCTTCTGGGTCTGCAGTAACGGTCCGACGTCAATATCGAGATTCATCGCGTGCACCGCGAGGCCCTTCGCCGTAACGCCGAGGCGTTCATGCTCGTTCCACTGATCGGGGACGCTGCGGCAGAACACGGTCATCTCGCGTACAACCTCGATTTTTCTGATGAAGGCTGTTCGCCCAGTGTCGGCGAGTGCGGCGAGTTTCTCTTTGAGCGCGGCGCCGAACCGCTCGCCCTGCTCGGCCATGATCTCGACGCTGTTGGTGTTCAACAGCTGATTGTAGCCGAGCGCGGTCGAGATCGCGTGGGCTCCCGGCCGATCCTCTTCGAGGCCGGCCTGGGTATCGTATTTGCCATTGCCGCCGACCTCGAACGCATAGATGCGAACCGCCTGCTCGCGCGTAAGTCCGGCCGCACGGGCGATTTTGGCGTAGGCCTGCTTGAAATCGATCTCGCTCGCGGGCCTGGTCGGCGCGAACCGATATTGCTCGAGCGCGTGGCGCAGGAAATCGGCGACGACCGGCAGGGGAGGCCGGGGGGGCAGCTGGTCGCGCACGTCGGGCGGCGGAATCGGACGCGGCGGGCCGTTGTAGAGCGGAGGCTGCGTGAGCACATAGTCCTCCGCAACGATCATCTCACCGCTACGACGCTTGGTATTGCGCAATTGGCGCTTCTGCCGGACCTGATCCCAATAGGGCGCCGAGATTTCCTCAAAGGCTGCACGCGACGCCTGATAGGCGGCGAGCTTGCTCTGGTAGTCGGCCCTCGCGTCCGCGACGACGAGCGGCGCCGCTGCATCGCGCGCGGCGGTCGGTTCCGCGTTTGCCACCACCAACCCGGATAAAGCGGTCGCGACAAGAGCCGGCCCCATCGCACCGAAATGCCACGCCATCGAGTTCCCTCAACGCGAATCAGCGCGCTCGAACGCTGAGTTTGCCACAAGCCGTGAAGGTGAGTGTCGCAGGCGGAGCCGGCAGTGTAGATTTTGACGATGCAGCACATTCCAGTGATCATTGCGGGTGGCGGTCCGGTCGGCATGACACTCGCGCGCGATCTGGCGCGGCGCGGCATCCGGACGCTGCTCATCGAGCGCAATCCAACGACGACGCGCCATCCCAAGATGGACATCACCAATGCTCGCAGCATGGAGCTGTTTCGCCGGCTTGGGCTCGCCGACGCTTTGCGCGCCGTGGCGGTCCCGGAAGCCAACAACTTCGACGTATCTTGGATCACCGGCCTGTCCGGGCATGAACTCTATCGCTTCCGCTATCCGAGCGTGACGCGATGGCGTCAGCTGATCCGCGACAGAAACGACGGCAGCATGCCGGGCGAGGCGCCAATGCGCGTCTCCCAGGTCGAAATCGAACCGGTGCTGGCGCGTGCCGTTCGCGCCGAGCCCCTGGTCGATGCGCGTTGGAGCGTGGCGTTTGCAGACCTGTCCCGGGATGCTGACGGCGTGACGGTGACGCTCCTCCCGGACGCCGGCGCTCCAGAGCGCGTGCGCTGCAATTACCTGGTCGGTTGCGACGGTGGGACCAGTGAGGTGCGCCGCTGCCTCGGCATTGGGCTTGAGGGTCAGGCATCGGTGCAGCAGCGCTTCATGACCCATTTTCGATCCGATGCCCGAGACGTACTCGCCCCGTGGGGCGTCGCCTGGCACTATCAGTCGCTCAAGGGCACGCTGATCGCACAGAACGACCGCGATATCTGGACGTTGCAGACGCGCTGGCCGGACGACGTTCCGCCGTCGGCGATCGACCCGGGCGCGCTGCTGCGCGCCTTCGCCGGGCGTGATTTCGACTATGAGATCCTGGTTGCCAACAGTTGGACCTCGCACCTGCTGGTGGCACGGTCTTATCAGGACGGCCGCGTGTTTCTGGCCGGCGACGCCGCGCATCAATACATTCCGACCGGCGGCTACGGGATGAACACGGGCATCGGCGACGCTTGCGATCTCGGCTGGAAGCTCGCCGCCGTTTTGCACGGCTTTGCCTCGCCCAATCTGCTCACCTCCTACGAGATCGAGCGCCGGCCGGTCGGGCTGCGCAATTGCGACGCCTCCGGACGCCACACCAAGGTGCGCGGCGCGATCGCGCAAGTGTTGCGCCAGGATCTGATCGCGCCGGGCCCCGCCGGCGACGCCGTGCGCGCCGAGGCCGGCAAGCAGATCGCCGCCCTTGGCAATGCGGAGAATGAGAGCTTCGGGATCGAACTCGGCTACGCCTACCCGGACTCGCCAATCGTGTGCGGCGAGCCAAACGCCGAAGTTCCGGGAACTGCGCTCGACTACATGCCGTCGACCGTTCCGGGCGTACGGCTCCCGAGTGTTGTTCTCAATGGCGCGACGCCGATCTACGACCGGCTGGGGCCATGGTTCACGCTCATCTGCTGTGGCGTGACGCCGAGCGCCTCGCTGCTGGCTGCGGCGGAGCGTCATCGCACGCCGCTGTCAGTGTTGCGTCTCGATGAACCCGAGCTTGAACGTGTTTACGGCCGCGGCCTCATCCTGGTGCGGCCGGATCAACACGTCGCATGGCGCGGACGCGTGTGCGACGATCCGCAAGCCGCCCGCGTCATCGTGGCGCGCGCACTCGGATGGCCCGTGTCCTGATCGCTTGGCTGCTTACGCCGCCGCCTTCCGGTTGGCTGCTAGCCGCGCGTCGACGGTTGCCACCGTCTCATCGACGATCGGCGAGCGCATGCCCTTTTGCGCCGCAATCGTCTGCACCAGCCGGTCGGTCCGCTCGATGTTGGGCGCCCCGGCAAAGAGTGCGCGCGCGGCCGACGAAGGTCGTGTCAGGCCTTGCGCAGCGGCCGCATATTTCTCGAACGGCACAAGGTCGTTGCGGTCGGCGCCGAGTGCGACCACGAGATCGCACACCCAATTGTAGACCGTGCGCGACTTCTCGAGATCAGCGTGCACCGCTTCCTTGATGGTGATTGCCTTCTCGTTGGTCACGCAGCGGTAGTTGCCGGTCAGCAGCATCGCCCACTTCGCAAGCGGTACGAAAATCGAGTCGTGGACCTTAAGCTTGACCGGGATGTCGATCGGACCATCGCCGGCGTCAAACCGGACCGCCTCGATGTCCTGCTGCATCTGGCGCAGGATCGCCGTGTACTTGTCCGAGTCGAAGCGCGCGACCTTGAAATTGGTCGGCAGCGTGACCAGCAACACGTTGGTCTTTTCCTCGGGCGGTCGGATGGCCTGCGGGTCCGGGCTGCAGAGTGTCATCAGTCCCGGCTCGAAGCCCTCCCAAACGCTCGGGTCGGTATAGCAGGCACGCAGCGGGTCGGTCGCGAGCCCCGGGATGCGTTTGAGATAGGGAAGCGGCGGCATATTCATGATCGACATGCACGGCACCTTGGCCTTGGCGACGGCTGCCAGCAGGTCGCGCACGCCAGGCGCGCGGTATTGGGGCTCCTGCATCGCGAGTGCTACGAGATCGTAGTCCGCCGGATTGACTGCGGTCGGGACATCGGCCGAGATCTTGCCTTTAAGCTTGCGCGAGTCGATCTCGACCGGGTCGGACCTGCCTTTGATGGGCAACCGCACGCGGGTGCCTTCCTGGTTGATCACCTCCGCCTCGGCCGGCAAGCACACGAGCTTGACCTTGTGTCCCGCAAACAGGAGCTTTGTCGCCAGCAGCGAGCCGTAGGAGGCACCCATGATCATGACGTTGTAGGTGGACGGCATGCGCAGTCTCCGTGTGCTTGAATTGAGTGCCGCAATGCTATGTCGGACCGGGCGTCACCGCAATGCGGGTCGCGATTGCGGCGCCCGTAAAATCGCTGCACTGCGGCGACCGCCTTTGCGCATCAAACCCTATGCGGCGTTTGCGGGGGCGCCATGATTGGCACGCGCGCGACCGATCCGATAAGGAAATGGACCACAGCGCCCCGCCGTCGGGGTCGCCGGGAGGACCGGCAGCGGAGAGCCACGACATGGCCGATATCGTGTTCGGATTTGGAACGTCCCATGGACCCTTGCTGGCGACCCCGCCGCATGAATGGGATCTGCGCGCCAATGTGGACCGCAAAAACAAGGCGCTCGCGTTCGAAGCCGGTACGTTCGACTTTTCTCAACTCTACGCGCTGCGCAAAGACGATCATTTTGAGCGGCAAAACACCCTGGAGGTTCGCAAGGAGCGCCACGACCGCTGCCAGAAGCAGCTCGACGTGATCGCGGAGCGCGTCGCCAAGATCAATCCGGACGTCCTGGTGATTGTCGGCGACGACCATCACGAATGGTTCCTCAACGACATTCAGCCGGCTTTGTCGGTGTTTCACGGCAAGCAGGTGTTCAACCGGGCGCTGACCAAGGCAGAAGAGGACGAGAAGATCGCCAATGGCGGCGGCTATGCGATGAAGATCTATTATCCGCAAAAGGACGAGATCTATCCGTGCCCGTCTGGTTTGGCCGCCCACATGGTGAACCACGCGGTGCAGAGCGACTTCGATGTCGCTGCGTTGGGTGAGCAACCCCACGACGGCGGCGTTTTGCGCCAGCTTGGCCATTCCTATGGTTTCATCTATCGGCGCATCCTCAGCAGCCGGCCGATCCCGCTGATCCCGGTGCTGATCAACACCTACTACCCGCCCAACCAGCCGACCCCAAAACGATGTCTCGAATTTGGGCGTGCGCTCGGCCGTGCCATCAAGTCCTGGAGCGGAAAGGAACGGGTCGCGGTCGTCGCGTCCGGCGGCGTGAGCCACTTCGTGGTCGACGAGGCATTCGACAAGCGCTTGCTGGGCGCCATGAAACAACGCGACTACAAGGTGCTGACCGACGAGCCGGACATTCACTTCCGGTCCGGCACGTCCGAAACCAAGAACTGGCTCGTCGTTGCCGGTATGCTGGCCGAGACCAATCTGGATATGGAGCTGCTCGATTACGTTCCTTGCTATCGCTCGGAAGCCGGGACCGGCAGCGGAATGGCGTTCGCCACGTGGCAGTGAGCCGCTGAATTAGATCAAGCTCGCGCCCAGGTTGACCGCCAGTGCCAGGATCGCAACGCTGAAGAAGAACGATATGACTCCGTGCGCAATTACCAGGCGGCGCAGCGGCGTCGACGTCACCTGCACGTCCGAGACCTGAAACGTCATTCCAATCACAAACGAGAAATAGATGAAGTCCCAGTAATTGGGCTGCGGCTCCTTGGGGAAAGCAAGGCCATTGCAGCGGCTGCTGCTGGAGTCGCGATAGCAGCGGTGCGCATAGTGGAACGCGAAAATCGTGTGAATCAGCGCCCAGGATAACAAGGTCGTTATCCCGGCGAGCGCAAATACCAGCCGACCGCTCGTGTTCGTTCGGGTCGCGTCGAGCTCGACCACGATGGCGGCCAAACTCATGACGGCCGCGGCCACGGTCAGAATCAGGATCAGTAATCCGCCTTCGTCATATCGACCGGCACGAAGTTGCGCGCGCTTGAGATCGAAGTCCTGCGCAAGCAGGAACGCGGTCGTCAGGTAAAAAACCGCACCCACATCCCATCCCAGCAACAGCCGCGTCGACAGGCGCAAGCTCTGTGGCAACACCAGCACCACGATCAGGCCGAGGACAGCGGCGATGCTCAGGCGTGCATGATAGCGAACGATCCGCAGCGGCTTCAAAAGCGGGTTGGTGTGTGTTGCCATGGCGAGCGGTCCGATCAATCGATGTCGTCGCGCTGCCACGTCACGATGACGCGTACCACTTTGCCGAGCAGGTTCGGGTGCGGCATCGGCGGGCCCTCGAGATGGAGGATGTTGTCGCCCTCGAACCGGAATTCGCGGATCTGTTCGGTGCCCACCCAAGACTGCTGCCATGCCGCCTCGACCTTGACGATAATGCGGCCGTCAGCGACCCGATAGCGGCCCGTGTAGGCGATCATGCTGCGCAACGCCAAGGCGCGCTCGTCGTCGTTCTGCGGGACTTTGCGGCCTTCAGCGGTCATGACCGCGATCCAGCGGCCGCGCGGCGTCGCCAGCTGATAGCCCACCGGATGGGCGCCGTAGACCGGCGAGCGCTCTTTGGTCGCCTGATCCTCATACACGACCGTGCGCAGCTTCCAAGTGCCGACGATCCCTTCGGCCGGTGACCGCGATGGCGCTTGATCTGGCATTTGGCCTCTTCTGGACTCGCTACCGTACCCAGGATTGATCGCTGGTGAAATCCATGCCCGCCTCGCGCGCCGACTTATTTCGCCCCGCGACCGGGCGTCCGATGACGCTCGGGCGGCATCCGCGCTAGCATCGCTCCGATGGCAATGGTCAGGCGATATCGATTCAAGCATTTCATTCGCATCGCCATGATGATCGTCATTTCGATCGCACTCTTGCCGTTCGTACTCACGCTTCTCTACGCGACGGTCTCGCCGGTATCGACCGTGATGCTGTGGCGCTGGGCCAGAGGCGAACGCGTCGAACGCATCTGGATTCCGCTCGAGCGGGTGGCGCCGCCCCTGATCACAGCCATCCTCGTGGCCGAGGACACGCGTTACTGCCGTCACCATGGAATCGATCTCGAGAGCGTCGCTGAGATCATCGAGACCGAGGATCTGGCCGAAGCTCGCGGGGGCTCGAGCATTACCCAACAGACCGCGAAAAATCTGTTCCTGTGGCCGTCGCGGAGCATTTTTCGCAAAGCGTTGGAATTTCCGCTCGCCTTGTGGCTCGACCTTGCGCTCGGGAAACGGCGCGTGCTCGAGATCTATCTCAATATCGCCGAGTGGGGTCCGACCGGGGAGTTCGGGATTGAAGCCGGAGCACGCCGCGCGTTCGGCACGTCCGCCGCCGACCTCGATGCCCACGAAGCGGCGCTGCTTGCCGCGGTGCTGCCCAATCCTCACCGGCGCGACGCTCGCCAGCCAGGGGTCCGACTGGGCCGGCTTGCCGCCATATATCGATCGCGCACGGCCGCTTTTCGTGGCGTTGCGTCTTGTATCCTTCGCTAGGCGCAAGGTTGTCGCGAGTGGGCAAGACCGTCGCAAATTGAGGATTCTAGGTCTTTTTTCGCCGCCCCGTCAGCGCACTAGCCACACCGACTGGCATCCTCTATAAGCGCCGCTTCCAGTTCAAAGCCATTGGCGCACGACGCCTGACACTCGAGGACCATCATGGCTGTTCCAAAACGAAAAACCTCGCCCGCAAAGCGCGGCATGCGGCGCTCGCACGACGCTTTGAAAAAGCCCACGTACGTCGAAGACAAGGACTCCGGCGAATTGCGTCGGCCGCACCACATCGATCTGAAAACCGGCATGTACCGCGGCCGCCAAATCCTGAAGGTCAAGACTGAGGCCTGATGGCGCGGGAGCGACGCCATGTTTCTGATCGGCATACCGCTGCTGGTGATCCCGTTTGCCGTCTACAACATGGTGGAGTTTCTGACGCCTGGCGCCACCGCCGGCGCGATGTGGACGCATCAGCTGTCATCCGTCCAGATGATGTCGGGAGCGACCTGGACCTTGACGGTCGGAGAGCTCCTGTTGGCGCTCTCACTGCTGATCCTGTTCATCGAGCTCGTCAAGGCGAGCCGCATCTCGACACGGTCGCTGGTCGACCACCTGCTGTCCACGTTGCTGTTCATCGGGATGTTGGTTGAATTCTTGCTAGTGAAGCAAGCCGCGACCGCGACATTCTTCCTGCTGCTGGTGATCTCCTTCGTTGACGCCATCGGCGGCTATACGATCACCATGCGTGCCGCGCAGCGCAACGTCCTGGTCGACCAGGTTGAAACCGTGCACCGCGCCTGACCCCCCGGCAATCTGCCGCGCACGCCTTGATATTGAGCTTGGTCGTCCGGAACGTCGGCGTCCGCCGCGCTAAGGCTTCTTTTCGCCCTCGGTCAGCTGGTCGATGCGCTTCTGCATATCCTCCAGCTTGCGCTTCATCTCGTCGAGTTCGCCGCCCGGCGCTTTTTCCTTGCTCTTGTCGGCTTCGGCGGCTGCCTGGCCCTCCCGGCGGGCGAAGGGAACGAACATCGCGAACGCGCGCTCGAACATCTCCATGTTTCGCCGCACCTGATCTTCCATGGCGCCGAAGCCCACGCCACCAAACGCTTGCGCCATCTGTTCGCGGAACTTGCCTTGCTCGCGCGTGAAAGAATCGATCGAGGTCTCCAGGAAGCGGGGGACCAGGGTTTGCATGCTGTCGCCATAGAAGCGGATCAACTGCCGTAGGAACGTGATCGGCAGCAGATTCTGGCCTTCCTTGTTTTCCTGCTCGAAGATGATCTGTGTGAGAACCGAGCGGGTAATGTCTTCGCCGGTCTTGGCGTCGTACACCGCAAAGTCCTCGCCCTTTTTGACCATGGCGGCGAGATCTTCCAGCGTCACGTAGGTGCTGGTCCCGGTATTATAGAGCCGGCGGTTAGCGTATTTTTTTATGATGACGGGATTGTCAGGTTTGTTCATCGCGATCGCGTCACAAAAGTGCCGGCGGGCCCCGGCGCAATAGGCTAGGACCACAAAATAAGCGGTTTCCCAGGCAGCGGCCACCTTTTTGTGCGGCGCTCTCGGGCGGCGGCCGCGGGGTCAGGCGCCCACGTTCGGCTCGCTTCGCGGCGTAGTCGCCGTGCGGGAGCCCGCGATAGACATCTGCAGCCCCGACGCGCTATCGAGAACGGGCAGGAAGTATTCGCGCGTGTCCGGCCGAATGACCGGCCAAAAACGCTCAAGATCATCGCCGGCCGAGGCAGTTTGCCGGCCCACACAGGAGTTTTGTCATGGCGGACGACATCGTCATCGTTGGCGCGACACGCACGCCGGTCGGTTCGTTCAACGGGGCGTTTGCAAACTTGCCGGCGCACGAACTTGGCCAGGTGGCGATCAAGGCGGCACTCCAGCGTGCGGGTATCGAGGGCAAGCGCGTCTCCGAAGTCATCATGGGCCAGATCCTGTCGGCGGGTGAGGGACAGAACCCGGCTCGCCAGGCTTCGATTGGCGCCGGCATTCCGGTCGAGTGTCCGGCGTGGGGCGTCAATCAGTTGTGCGGCTCGGGCTTGCGTGCTGTCGCGCTCGGGTACCAGGCGATCCTCAATGGCGATTCCGAGGTTGTGGTCGCGGGCGGCCAGGAGTCCATGAGCATGGCGCCGCATTGCGCACATCTGCGCGGCGGCGTGAAAATGGGCAACTTCGAGATGGTCGACACCATGATCAAAGACGGCCTGTGGGATGCTTTTAACGGCTATCACATGGGTAATACCGCGGAGAACGTGGCGCAGCGCTGGCAGATCACACGCGCGCAGCAGGATGAGTTCGCGGTCGGGTCGCAGAACAAGGCCGAGGCCGCCCAAAAGGCTGGCCGATTCAAGGATGAGATCACGCCGGTCACGGTCAAGACGCGCAAGGGCGACGTCGTAGTGGCCGATGATGAATATCCGCGCCACGGTGCCACGCTCGACGCCATGAGCAAACTTAGACCGGCGTTTGCAAAGGACGGCACCGTCACCGCCGGCAACGCGTCCGGCATCAACGATGGCGCGGGCGCGGTTGTGCTGATGAAAGCCAGCGATGCCGCCAAGGAGGGCAAGCAGGTGTTGGCGCGTATCGTGTCGTGGGCGCATGCCGGCGTCGATCCGGCGATCATGGGAACCGGCCCCATTCCAGCGTCGCGCGCCGCGCTCAAGAAGGCCGGCTGGAAAATCGAGGATCTCGATCTCGTTGAGGCCAACGAGGCGTTCGCCGCGCAAGCCTGCGCGGTCAACAAGGATCTTGGATGGGACGCCGGCAAGGTCAACGTCAACGGCGGCGCGATCGCGCTCGGCCATCCCATCGGTGCCTCGGGAGCGCGCGTCCTGGTGACGCTTCTCTACGAAATGCAGAAACGCAATGCCAAGAAAGGCCTCGCCACGTTGTGCATCGGTGGCGGCATGGGCATTGCCATGTGTTTGGAGCGCTAGGAGTAGCGCTCATTCGTGATATCCCACCGCCCGGGTCGAACCCGGGCCGGCAGCGCGGCGGGTTCGTTGCCGGGCGTTAGACGTAGTCGAGATCTGGACGGCCGAGACATACTCGACCGCCGCCGATGGGGATGAGGTCAGGGAGGAAGCAGGATCATGCCACGCGTTGCAGTGGTAACGGGCGGTACTCGCGGTATTGGAGCGGCGGTCGCCAAGGTTCTCAAGGACTCCGGCTACATGGTGGCCGCCAACTACGCCGGCAACGATGCGGCGGCCGAGAAGTTCAAGGCCGATACCGGCATCCCCGTCTACAAATGGGACGTCGGATCATACGAGGCCTGCGCCGAGGGCGTGAAAAAGGTGGTCGCCGATCTCGGCCCGGTTGAAGTCCTTGTCAACAACGCCGGCATTACCCGCGACAGCACGCTTCACCGCATGAAGCCGGAGCAGTGGACCGCCGTCATCAACACCAATCTCAACTCGCTGTTCAACATGTGCCGCCAGGTCATCGAGGGCATGCGCGAGCGCAAGTTCGGACGCATTATCAACATTTCATCAATCAACGGGCAGAAGGGCCAGATTGGCCAAACCAATTACTCGGCCGCCAAAGCCGGCGAGTTCGGCTTCACTAAAGCGCTCGCCCAGGAAAATGCGCGCCTCGGCGTCACCGTCAACGCAATCGCCCCCGGCTACATCAACACCGAGATGGTGCAGGCGGTCCCCAAGGACGTGCTGGAGAAGATCATCGCGCAGATCCCGGCCGGCCGGTTGGGCGAACCCGATGACGTGGCGCGCTGCGTGCTGTTTCTCGCGGCCGACAATGCCGACTTCATCACTGGCGCGACGCTCACGGTGAATGGCGCGCAGTATTTGGCGTGAAAACGGCTCAACCGGGCGTCCAGTCCTTCGGCGCCATTTCGAACCCCGCCCACTCGAAGCCGGGCGCGACAGTACACCCGACCAGAGTCCAATCGCCGAGGGTTTCGGCCGCCTGCCAGGCGTGAACCGGCACGATTGCCTGTGGCCGCTGGCCGGCCGCGAGATCGGGTCCGAGCGTCACGGTATTCGCCGTTCCGCGCGCGGCGATCATGAGCCGCAGCGCGGCGCCTGCGTGCCAGTGCCAACCCTCGGCCGCGTCGACGCGATGCCAGTGCGATCGTTCTCCGCGCGCGAGCAGGAAATAGATCGCACTCGATGCCGCGCGCTTGCCGTCGATCAGCTGCGTGTCGCGAAACGTCTCGCAGAAATGCCCGCCTTCGGGATGCGGCCGCATTGCAAGCAGTTTGATGATCTCCGCGGCGGTGAGTAATTTTGCGGGCAAAGTGGATACTCTGCGTCAGAACTTGTTCTTGCGCGCGCGCACTTCGGCAAAGACCTCGGCCGGCGGATGTCCGGACAAGCCGACTGCGGATGCAATCGCCGGGACATCCGCGCGCAGAAACACGTTCTCTTTCTTCTCGGCCCCGAGCAGCGACGGGATCGTCGGCTTGTCCTGCGCCAAGAGCTGCGCAACCTCCTGTTCGCGCGCCGCCAAGTCTTTGTTGTTGGGCTCGATCGTCTTGGCGAAGCGGATATTGGCGGCGGTGTATTCGTGACCGCAGTAGACCCGGGTGTCGTCGGGCAGCGCGCGCAGTTTCAAGAGCGACGCCCACATCATTTCCGGAGTTCCTTCGATCACGCGTCCACAGCCGATCGAGAACAGGGTGTCGCCGACGAATGCGAGCTGGTCGTCGGGGAGCCAATAGCTGACGTGTCCCGCGGTGTGGCCCGGCGTTTCCAGCACGCGTGCTTTGAGATTGCCGACCTTGACTTCATCGCCGTCCGCCACTTCGACGTCGACCGCCGGGATGCGTTTGGCTTCCGCCTTCGGCGCCGTAACCCGGCAGTGATGGCGCTCCTTCAATGCAACGATGCCGCCGGTATGATCGGCATGATGATGCGTGACCAGGATGTCGCTCAGCCGCCAGCCGGTTGCCTTGAGGGCGGCTTCCACGGGCGCCGCTTCGGGGGCATCGATCGATGCCGTGGCGCCGGTCGACGGGTCGTGCACCAGCACGCCGTAATTGTCCTGCAGGCAGCGAAACAGACGCGTTTGAGCGGCCATCATCGTACTCCGTAACTGGTGCGGTAGATTTGAGTTTCCTTAACAGCCCGAGTGTAGCGACGCTCTGCGCAAAATGCTCTAGCTTGGCTGCCATGTCGCTCGATGTCGTTGATCTGCGCAATTTCTACAGCGAGAAGCTCGGCGTTGTCGCGCGCCGGTTCGTGGGCCGCGGGATCCGCGCGCTCTGGCACGAAACCACAGGCCAGCGCGTTCTCGGCATTGGCTATACCACGCCCTACCTTGGCTTGTTTCGCGAGGAAGCCGAGCGTTGCCTTGCGTTCATGCCCGCCAGCCAAGGCGTGGTGAAATGGCCCAGCGCAAAGCCCACTTTGGCTAGTCTCGTCGACCCGTCCGAATTGCCGTTACCCGACGCGTCGATCGACCGGGTCTTGCTGGTGCATGCATTGGAAATGTCGGAGGACGCCACCGCCTTACTGCGCGAGATCTGGCGGGTCCTTGACGCCGGTGGGCGGCTCCTCGCCGTGGTGCCGAATCGGCGCGGCTTGTGGGCTCGCATGGACACGACGCCGTTTGGGCACGGCCGCCCGTATTCGCGAGCACAGATTGTTGCGTTGCTGCGTGACGCCTGGTTCACGCCGATGAGCTGGGGTGAGGCGCTTTATCTGCCGCCGATCTCGCGCGCTTGGTTTCTGCGTTCGGCTGTCGCCTGGGAGCGTACCGGTGCGACGATTTCAGCGCCGTTCAACGGCGTGCATCTCGTCGAAGCAACCAAGCAGGTCTATCGCGCCTTGCCGGTGCAGCGTACACGCCGGCAACTCGTCCCCGCCCTCAATCCCGCTCTGGTCCCCGCTCCTGGCATGCCGGCGCGCTAACGGCGATTGTTTGCTATTCGCCTGGAGCCGCGTCGTCTGCGCCGTCGTGACCGCTCATCTCCGGCATTCCCTGCGCGTCGTTGCGCGGTCCGCGGTGGCGACGTCGCCTGCGGTGCAACGGGAAGCGATCTCCGCCACCCTGGCGCTCCTGGTTGTCGTAACCCCCGCCATTGCCCTGCTGGGGATGGTTCGAGTAGGTCGGCTGTCCTTGCTGACCGCCACCGGTGATGAACGACGGCAAACGATCAATATTGCCGTCATCCTGACCCGGGCCGCTCTGCTGGGGTGCCCGCTGCTGCTGGTCACGCGGCGGATAGAACTGCGCATCGCGCGGCAGGTAGGGCTGCGGATCGCGCGAGCCGTAGGCGGGTTGTTCACCCATCTGCGGGGCGTTGTCATCCTCACCGTCTTCGAACGCGTCATCGCCGCGAAGCTCTTGGCCTCCGCCTTCGGGCCGGTTGTTCTGATAGTACGGATTGTTCTGTCGGAATTGTTCCTGAGCAGCTGCGATAAGGCGAAAGTAATGCTCGGCGTGCTGTTGGTAGTTTTCGGCCGCGATCGGATCGCCGGAGGCATGCGCATCGCGGGCGAGCTGCTGATACTTTTCGGCTACGTGAGAGGCCGTCCCACGGATCTTCACATCTGGGCCATTCGATTCGTAGACCCTGGTGAGCGGGTTGTGCCCCTTGTTGCGGCTACGTCCTCGCATGCGTTTGTTTTGACCGTTTCTCATGGCTTCTATTCGCCACTCCCGAGTTGCAGCGACCGTGGTCGCCGATTGATTGAAAGATCCGCGCTCCGCGCGCCAATAGCCGCTACGTCCTTGCCATATGCGCAAGGAAGGTCACTGCGGCCCTCGAGTTATCGAGCCCCCAATTCTTGCTGCGCTAACCGCAATAAGCCCACAAGCCGCGGTCTTACCGCGTCGTTCCGCCTTTCATCACGCGCCGTGCCGCGTCCAAGAACGACGGCTGGCACTCCCCGATGAAGTATCTCGACCTGCGTTTAGCGAACCGAGTGCCTTGTCACTGAGGTGCGGATGTCGTTTCGTCCTCCGCGCCACCTGCCTCGCGGAGCCATGCTCCGGGCCATCTGTGGGGCGCACCGATCCTCGATCGATTCCGTGCCTGGAACCTAATGGTTTCGCGTCGATAATCCAAGCGATTTTTTGGATAGCCATAATGTTCTACCGCATGGGTTGCCCGTAGGCCACAACCGCTCGTGGCACGCCCGCGAGGTCGAATTTAGGCGCTTGTGGGGCTAGCCCGCCCCTGGCCAACAGGCTGGCGACGGGGGCGGCTTGGTTAACCCCGACCTCGAGCACGAGGGCGCCGCCAGAAGCTAACAGCCGTGGCGCGTCGGCAGCGATTGCCCGGTAAGCTGCGAGGCCGTCGATGCCGCCATCGAGCGCAATGCGGGGCTCGCGCCATACTTCGGGCGCGAGCAGCTCGAACTCGTGGCTCGCTATGTAGGGCGGATTCGAAACAATCAGATCGAACCGGCCGGCGAGCGCCCCAGCGAAATTGCCGCACAGCATTCGGGCGCGATGAGCCAATCCCAACGCACGGATGTTGTCGCGCGCAAGCGTAAGCGCCTCGAGGCTGATGTCGACGCCGATGCCTGAGGCATTCGGAAGCTCCGACAGGAGCGCCGCCAGCAGGCAGCCAGTGCCGGTGCCGAGGTCGGCGATGCGAAGCGTGCGCGCACGCGCGCCACCGGCTTCGATTGCATCCAGCGCTGCTTCGACCACCGTTTCCGTATCCGGCCTTGGCACCAACGTCGCGGGGCTCACCCGGAATGGCAGGCCCCAGAACTCCTTGCTGCCAACGATCGCGGCAACGCTTTCATGCGCCAGCCGCCGCTCGCGAAGAACTGCAATGTGCCGCGCCTCGCGGTCCGAGAGCTCGCTCCCGGCTGCAGCGGCGAGCGCGGCCTGATCGAGCCCCAACGCATGACCGACCAGGACGCGTGCATCAAGCTCTGGGGAATCAAGTCCCGCATCCCGAAATGCGGTGGCGAGCGAGCGTCGAACGCTGTCAATCGATGTGGTCGGCGTGGGCGCAGGTGCTGCCATCAGTGGGCGCCGTCCTGCGCTGCCAATAGCGCTGCCTGATGCTCGGTGACGAGGGCATCGACGATCTCGTCCAGCGCCTCGCCCTCGATCACCTGGGGCAATTTGTAGAGCGTCAGGTTGATGCGATGATCGGTGACCCGCCCTTGCGGAAAATTGTAGGTGCGGATGCGTTCGGAGCGATCGCCCGATCCGACTTGGCCGCGACGCTCGGCCGCGCGCGCGGCGTCCTGTCGCTGGCGCTCGGCGTCGTAGAGCTTGGCACGCAAGTGAGCCATCGCCTTCGCGCGATTGCGGTGTTGCGAACGTTCCTCCTGAACCACCACGACGATCCCGCTCGGAATGTGGGTCACCCGAACTGCCGACTCGGTCTTGTTGACGTGCTGGCCGCCGGCGCCGCCTGCGCGCATGGTGTCGATCCGAAGGTCGGCGTCGTTGATGGCGACATCGACCTCCTCGACCTCGGGCAGCACCGCCACGGTTGCGGCGGAGGTGTGAATGCGGCCGGAGCCTTCGGTTTCCGGGACCCGTTGCACGCGATGCACGCCCGATTCGAACTTCAGCTTCGAAAATGCGCCGCGGCCGCGGATCTCGACGACGATTTCCTTGAAGCCCCCCATGGCGCCATCGCTCGCCGAAATGACCTCGCTCTTCCAGCCGTGGCGGTTGGCGTAACGCTCGTACATGCGGAACATGTCGCCCGCGAAAATTGCCGCCTCGTCGCCGCCCGTGCCGGCACGAATTTCAAGAATCACGTTGCGATCATCCATCGCGTCCTTGGGCAGCAATGCCGTGCGGATTTCCTGTTCGAGCGCGGCGCGCCTGGCTTCGAGGGCGGGCTTCTCCGCATTGGCGATGGCACGCATTTCGGGATCGGTCGCAGCGTCTTCGATCAAGCCGTCAAGATCGATCAGTTCGGCGGCAACCCCGCGGTAGGCCTTGACCCGGTCTGCCACCGGGCTGAGCTCGGCGAATTCGCGGGAGAGCTTAACGTAGGCCTCGGGCGCCAGCGCGCGCGACAACTCGGCCTCGATCGCCGCGTGGCGTGCGAGCAGAGCGTCAAGCTTCGCTTCAGGCAGCATGTGTCCGGTCCGATATTCCGTTTTCGCTAGGTAGAAGACCGGGCCCGCCAGGGCAAGGCAGTGCGGGCGAGCCGATCTCAGGTCGCGACGGTAGGGGAATAATTGCATGTCGATAGACATGCGGCGTCGCGCTCGCTGCCTAACTTACTAAAGAAACTGATGTTTTGCACGAATCGGGGCAGGCGTCAGCCTTATTCATGCTGTCATAAATCTTCACCATCCTGAGGTCGTTCAGAAAGCCAAGCCCGGGCGGGGTCTGGCCGCAGGCGCTTTGGTGCAGGCGGCTGCGCCGACCTCCCGCGCGGGTCGCGAGCTGCCTTGGCGCGGCGCGCCATTCACAACGAGGAGATCTCTTTGAATACGTCCAAGCTCGATGGTCATCCGCTCGGCACGACGGGCGACGGCCACCATGAGGTGGAACCGGTCGACCCGACCGAACCGGGCGATCACAACTTCGACACTGCGGTGGCGACTGTCGCCACAGTGGCTGTGGTCGGTGTTGGTGTTCTGGCGTTCGAAGCAGCCCTGCTGCCTGGACTCGCGCTCGGCGTCGTGACGATGTTGGTGCCAAGGTTTTTGCCCAAGATCGGCCCCGCGCTAAGCCCGGTGGTCAAATCCACGGTTCGGGGCGCCTATCGCGTCGGCCAGAAGACTCGGGAGATGGTGGCCGAGGCCGAGGAGCACGTGCACGACATCGTCGCCGAGGTGAACGCCGAAGACGAAGCCAAGGCGTCCGGCGCCGAAACCACTCGGATGCGCGCTGCCAACGCTTCGGCAGCTTGATTGCCAAGGCCTCAATGCCGGTTGCGAATGCCGCCGAGGTTCGCGCAGTCGTCGTCGCTTTGACGGTGCAGACGTCATCGCCGGGCACTGCCCCTTCGGCCGCAAGGGGCGTCCCCAAAGTGCGTCTGACCGGGTGATTCCATGGCCAAGCCAAAACTGAAACTCAGCATCGCGCATCAGGTCCCTGGACGGGTGCGCATGAAGATCCCGTCCGCGAAGGGCAACGCCGAGCTCCTCCAACAAATCAGCGAAACATTCGCGGTGATTCCCGGAATCGAGCAGGTCACGGTCAATCCGGTCACCGGAAGCGTGGTGTTGCACTACGACATCGAGCGGCACGACGAATTTCATGGACGCTTCCGCGATCAACACGGGCAGGTGGCGGGTGCGCCGCCTCCGACGCAGATCGACGAATTCGCGAACAAGATTGAGAAAGAGGCGGAATTCCTGGCCCGCAATTCCGAAAGCGCGCGCGCGGTTGTGGATTTCTGCAAGAAGCTCGATCAGGAGATCAAGAAGACGACAGGCAACGCGGTCGATCTGAAGATCGTATTCGCGGTCGGGATCATCGCCGTCACGGTATTCGAGATCGGCGCTACCGCGGCGACGCCGGTCTGGGTCACGCTCGCGATCTTCGCCGTCAACCACTTCATCGAGATGCACGCACCCGGCATCCCCAACGCGCCAGCGATCGCGCCGGTCGTCATCAAGGGCGCAAGTCCGGCGGCCGCCCACGCCTAAGGACATACGATGGAATTTGCCATTCGCCACTTTGTTGTGGGGCGCGTGCGACTTTATGTGCCTGCACTCTGCCGGAGACGGCCGTTGGCCGAGGCATCGCTCGCGTGGCTGCGCGCACAAGGCGGGGTCAAACGCGCGCGCATCAACTACGACTGCTCGAGCCTCGTGGTCGAATACGATGTGACCCACGAGCCTTTGCTGCGCGCGATCGTCGGCCGCTTGGCACTGATGGACCTCGACGACCTGCGCAAGCTGGTGATGCCTGCAAATGGAGGGGACTGCAAACCAGCAGTCGCCGCGGGTGCGGGGCATCGCCCCGAAGCGTCGCCATCGCGCTCGCTGCGTGCGCCGCTGACGCTGCCGACGTTGTCTCTGTTGCTGGCGTTTTCGGCCAATCCGATCGTCCGTGCCATCAACCTGCCGCTGATGCTGTGGAACGGCTACCCGATCGCGTTGCGGGCCTGGCGGGTCTGGCGTCGGGAAGGCCGGCTCAATGTGGATTTCCTCGATACGCTGGCGATCCTGGCGTCGCTCGCGCAAGGCAACCCGATGGCTGGCGCGATCGTCACGTGGCTGATCAAGCTCGGTGATGGGATTCGCGATATGACAGCGGCCGGGTCGCGGCGCGCCGTGCGCGAGCTTCTCGAATTCCAGGCTAAGACGGCGTGGGTCGTCCGCGACGGCGCGATTGTCTCGATACCGGCGCCGGAGCTCGCAGTCGGTGACGAGGTCGTCGTTTACCCAGGCGAGATGATCCCGGTCGATGGGGAGATCATCCACGGACGTGCGCTGATCGATCAAAAGACGATCACGGGCGAGGGGCTTCCGGTGACGCGCGGCCAGGGCGAAGCGGCCTTCGCGGCGACCGTGATCCGCGACGGCCAACTGACCATCCGCGCCATCCGGGTCGGTGTGCAGACCACCGCCGGCCAGATCGCTCATCTCGTTGAATCCGCGCCGGTCGGCGACACCCGCATGCAGAACCATGCCGAGCGTCTGGCGGATCGCCTGGTCGTACCAACCCTTGCGCTCGCCACCGGCACGGCAGCGGTGTCCGCGGATTTCAATCGCTTCCTCAATTTGGTGATCGTGGACTACGGAACCGGCATCCGGGTCGCGGCGCCGACCGCGGTGCTGTCGTTCATGACCAACGCGGCGCGCAATGGCATCATCATCAAGAGCGGTCGGCACATCGAACGCCTGGCAGAAGTCGATACGATTGTGTTCGACAAGACCGGAACGTTGACGCACGGCACACCTGCGGTTCGGGACGTGCTCAGCTATCAGGATCACATCACGCCAACGCACCTATTGGGTCTCGCCGCGGCCGCCGAAGCGCGCTTGCAACATCCGGTCGCGGCGGCGCTGCGGGAACGGGCGAAGCAGCTCGGCAGCAACGTGCCGCCGTGCGATGAAACTCAGTACCGCGCCGGACTCGGTGTAGAGGGCCGAGTCAACGGCTATTACGTGCACGTCGGCAACGAGCGCTTCATGCGCGAGAGCAATATCTGCGTTCGCAAGACCGCGCTCGACCGGGCTGGTCTCGATGAGCAGGGCTGCTCGTGCGTCTATATCGCGGTCGATGGAGCCGTAGCCGGGCTGGTGCCTTACGCAGACGAGATCCGCGCGGAAAGTCGATCGATCCTGCAACGCCTGCATGCGTTGGGCGTGCGCAACAGCATTATGCTGACGGGTGACAATGCAGTGGTAGCGCGTGCGGTCGGCAAGCGGCTGGGGCTGACGCGTCAGTTCGCCGACATGCTGCCCGCGGACAAGGCAACCGTGATCCAGGATTTGCGACGCAGCGGTCATGTCGTCGCAATGGTGGGCGACGGCATTAACGATTCGCCGGCGCTGAGCTACGCAGACGTGGGCATCGCCATGAAGCACGGCGCCGAAGTGACGCACGAGTCGGCACACGTGGTGCTGATGGAAGATTCGCTCTGGAAACTCGTGAAGGCGGTCGAGATTTCTAAGGGCACGATCCGGCTGATCAAACAGAATTACGCGATCGTGGCAGGCATGAACACGGTCGCGCTCGCGCTCGCACTGCCCAGTGGGCTGATCAGTCCGGTATTCACCGCGATGATCAGTAACGGCTCCGCGATTTTGGCGAGCCTCAACGGGCTTCGTCCCCTGCTATGGCAGCGTTGATCCTCCCGCAGGTCGACGATCCGCTCCTGCCCGCGCATCGGAAAGCTCTGCAGCGCGCTATTGTGCTGCTCGAGTATCCCAATTTCGCTGCGCGCCTCGCAGAATATGCCGGCCAACCGATCGACAGCATCCTACGTCGGATGCCGAAAGCGGCCAACGCTGGGCTCAACCGCGCGCTCGAAGCCGCCATCTTGAAAAGCCTCAACTTGGCGATCAAATCGATCGAGCCGACATCCAGGCGGCTGCCGTCCGTCCGGCGCGCTTCGCTGCTTGCCGGCATCACCGGCGGCGTCAGCGGGTTTTTCGGAAGCGCCGTGCTCGCGATCGAGCTTCCGGTCACCACAACGCTCATGCTGCGGGCGATCGCCGATCTCGCGCGCCACAACGGCGAAGACCTGTCGACGCTCGAAGCGCGTCTCGCCTGCGTGGAGGTGTTTGCGCTCGGCCGTGACAGCGGCAGGAAGCGAATGGATGTCGGTTACTACGCCACCCGTGCGCTGCTGAACAGGCTGACCCAGAATGTTTCGGCCCTGCTGATCGAGCGCGGCGTCGCGACATCGGCCTCGTCGGCCGCCAGCGCTGCGTCGTCAACCGTCGTGAACAGCCTGGTCACCGAGATTGTCGCACGCTTTGGCCTCGTGGTGTCCGAACGCACCGCCGCCAGCGCGGTGCCCGTGCTCGGGGCGCTCGGCGGTGCTACGTTAAACATGATTTTCATGAACCATTTTCAGCGCATCGCGCATGGCCATTTCACCATCCGGCGTCTGGAACGCCGGTATGGGCGCGAGCTTATTCAGCGGGAATACGAGGCGGCGGTGAGGGGCCTGGCTGAACCCGAGCGCTGAGGCGGTGCCCGTTACAATGTCAATCCTTCGTTTTCAGCAAACTGTGTCAGGCGTTCGCGAATTGAAGCGCCCGGTACTGGCTTCTCGACCAACGGCCGCAGCATGTCGGTGGCCTTGCGGACGTTGAGGTCGAGCAGCATCGCCTTGACCGGCCCGACTGCCGACGGCGTGAGCGACAGCGAGCGATAGCCGAGGGCGACGAGCGCGAGCGCGCCGACCGGTTTTGAGGCGAGTTCGCCGCACAGTGTGACCGGCTTGCCGTGCTCGCGGCCCTTGTCGGCGATGTCCTTGAGGGCGACGAGCACGGGCCGCGACAACGGGTCGAAACGGTCGGCGACGCGTGCATTGCCGCGGTCGACCGCATAAAGGAACTGGACCAGGTCGTTGGAGCCGACCGACAGGAAGTCCACGCGCTCCAACAACTCGTCGAGCTGATAGAGCAGCGCTGGTACCTCCACCATGGTCCCGACCTCGACCCGGTCGGGGAGCTTGTGACCGTGACGTCGCAGATGCGTGAGTTCGCGTTCGACCAGCGCCTTCGCTTCGTCGAATTCGGCAACCGCCGCCACCATAGGGAACATGATCTTGAGTTCGCGCCCCGCGCCGGCGCGCAGCAGGGCCCGAATCTGGCTGCGCAGTAGGCCGGGCCGGTCGAGCCCGAGCCGGATCGCACGCCAGCCGAGCGCCGGGTTCTCTTCCTCGACATTGCGCATGTAGGGCAGGACCTTATCGCCGCCGATATCGAGCGTGCGGAATACCACCGGTCTGCCGGCGGCTGCGTCGAGCACCGAGCGATAGAGCAATTGTTGTTCGTTAACCCGCGGCATCGATGCGGCGACCATGAACTGCAGTTCGGTGCGAAACAACCCGATGCCCGCTGCACCGGTCTCAGCGATATGTGGCAGATCGACCAGCAGCCCAGCGTTGAGCATCAACGTCACCGCTTGGCCGTCCTTGCTAACGCATGGCCGTTCGCGCAGGGCAAGGTACTGCTGCTGACGCCGGGCCCGTAGCCGGACGCGTTCCACATAGGCGGCTTCCATGTCGGCGGACGGGCGCAAGTGCGCGTCGCCTGTCGTGCCGTCGACAATGATGGCATCACCGGGGTCGACCACGCCGGTCGCGTTGTCGATCTCGCCGACGGCCGGGATCCCGAGCGCCCGCGCGACGATCGCGACGTGTGAATTCGGTCCGCCTTCTTCCAGCACGAGGCCGCGCAGCTTCTTGCGATCATAGTCGAGCAGCGCGGCCGGACCCATGGAGCGGGCAACGATGATGGCATTGTCGGGCAGACTCTCGCGTGCAGGCGCGTGTTCCTGGCCAGTGAGCTGGCGCATCAGGCGATGGGCGAGGTCTTCGAGGTCGTGCAGGCGCTCGCGCAGGTAGGGATCGGTCTGACGCAGCATGCGGGCCCGGGTATCGGATTGCACGCGCTCGACTGCCGCTTCGGCGGTCAGGCCGGTCAGCACCGCCTCTTCGAGCCGATGTGTCCAGCCGCGATCATAGGCAAACATCCGATAGGCTTCGAGCACCTCCCGATGCTCGCCGCCTTCGGCGACCTCGCCGCGCTCCAGCATGGTGTCGAGATCGGCCCGCAGCTTGGTCAGGGCGGCGTCCAGTCGGGCGCGCTCCTTTGGGACATCGTCGGCGATGACGTTGGTGACCACGACGCGCGGCTCGTGCAACACCACGTGGCCGAGCGCAATGCCGTCGTTGAGAACAATGCCGGAGAGGTGCAGCGGCCGGCGGGCTGCCGGCTCGGCTCCAGGCGGGGCCAGCGCCGAAAGTTCACCCGATGCGATCATTTCCGCCAGCACCATGGCGGTGGTCTGGAGCGCTTCGACCTCTTCTTCCGAATAGGTGCGGCGGGCCCGGTTCTGCACCACCAGCACACCGAGCGTATTGCCGGCGCGCAGCACCGGAACTCCGAGGAATGAATGGTAGATTTCTTCGCCGGTCTCAGGCCGGTAGGCGAAAGCCGGATGGGTGTGAGCCTCCGACAGGTTGACCGGGCTCGCTTCGCTCGCCACCAGGCCGACCAGCCCTTCGTCGGTGCGCATGACCGTCTGGTGGACGGCTTCGCGCTTGAGGCCTTCCGTAGCGTAGAGCTCGAGCGTCCCGTCCACGCGCAGCACGTAAACGGAGCAGACCTCGGCCACCATGTTGGCGGCGATCAGCACCACCACCTTGTCCAAGCGTTCCTGCGCGCTGACCGGCTCCGCCATCACTTCGCGAAGCCGACGCAACAATACGCGCGGACCGCCGAGTGCGCCTCGCATCAGGTCCTGCCGAGTCCCCGACCGGGGGGTGTCCCCGTTCGGCACAAAAGCTTGAGAAAACGCGCGCGGGAACCCGGCCCGCGGCGGTCGTCCCTAATGGCTATAGCGAAACGGGCCCAAGCGCTGCAAGGCACACGCATGCTGCGGCGCGGTGCAGCTTTTTTGCGCAGCACGAGCCTCGACGATGCCCGCGGAAAGGCACCGTCTTCCAGGGCCTAGGCCTTGTCCAGCCCGTAGAGCGAATGGAGCGTGCGCACCGCAAGCTCGGTAAAGGCCCCGTCGATCAGCAGGGAAAATTTGATCTCCGAGGTCGTGATCGCGCGGATATTGATCCGCCGGTCAGCCAAGGCTTGAAACGCCTGTGCCGCGACGCCCGCGTGGCTGCGCATGCCGATGCCGATCACCGACACCTTGGTGACGTCCGTTGCGCCGTCGATCCGCTCGTATCCGATGTTCGGCCTGGCCTTGGCAAGCGTGTCCTTGGCGCGCTCGAAATCGGCCGCCGGCACCGTAAACGTGAGATCGGTGGTGGCGCCGTCCGACGATACGTTCTGCACGATCATGTCGACGTTGATGTTGGCGTCGGCGAGCGGGCCAAAGATCGCGGCGGCGACGCCGGGCTTGTCCTCGACCCGACGAACCGAGATCTGCGCCTCATCCTTGGAGAACGCGATGCCGGTGACAACTTGTTGCTCCATGATCTCTCCTTCGTCGCAGATCAGCGTCCCCGGCGGGGTCCCGTGCGGGTCGATATCTTCCGGCTTGTCGAAACTCGAACGCACGAAAATGCGCACGTTGTGCACCATGCCGAGCTCGACAGACCGCACCTGCAGTACCTTGGCGCCCTGGGAGGCGAGCTCCAGCATTTCCTCGAACGCGATCTTGCCGAGCCGCTGCGCCCCTGGCACCACGCGCGGATCGCTGGTGTAGACCCCGTCGACGTCGGTGTAGATATCGCAGCGCTCGGCCGCGATGGCGGCCGCGACCGCGACCGCGGAGGTATCGGAACCGCCGCGGCCGAGTGTGGTGATGCGGCCGCTGTCCTTATGCATGCCCTGGAAGCCGGTTATGACCGCGACTTCGCGACGATCCTTGAAGCGCGCGATCAGCTCCACCCCGTTGACGTCGACGATGCGCGCGGTCGCATGCGCATCGGTGGTGTAAATCGGCAGCTGCCAGCCTTGCCACGATCGGGCGTTGACGCCCATGGCTTCGAGCGTGATCGCTAGCAGACCGGCCGTGACCTGCTCGCCAGACGCCACTACGGCGTCGTACTCGCGCGCATCGTGCAGCATTGCTGCGTCCCGGCACCATTCGACCAGCCGGTTGGTGGCCCCCGCCATCGCGGAAGTCACCACCGCGACCTCGTGGCCGGCGTCGACCTCACGCTTGACGTGGCGGGCAACGTTGCGGATGTGCTCGATATCGGCGACCGAGCTGCCGCCGAATTTCATCACCAGGCGGGCCATGGCAGGATTGTGACACTCCGGCAAACGGGGCGTATCCATAGCGGCGGGTCTGGGGGTTCGCAACTCGACCGCGCCCCGCCCAGTGCCGTTTTTGGGTGAGGTCAGCTAGATTGGGAGCGCCTTTGCCCCGACATTAGGTTACTTGGCGGGGCATCGTTCGCTGGGTTTCGAGGTCGAGAATGCCATCAGCCACCACGGTCGACGACGAGGAGGTCGCGCGCTTTTCGGCGCTGGCGGACGAATGGTGGGACCCGCGCGGCAAGATGGCGCCGCTGCACAGGCTCAATCCGGTGCGGATCGGCTACATCCGCAACGCGGTCTGTCGTCATTTTGCGCGCGACGTCAAAGCACTCGATTGTCTGAGGGGGGTGCGCTTGCTGGATGTTGGGTGCGGGGCGGGCCTGCTCTCCGAACCGCTCGCGCGCATCGGCGGCCAAGTCGTGGCGGTCGACCCTTCGAGCGCGAACATCGCTGCCGCCAAGCTGCACGCGGTGGAGAACGAGGTGACGGTCGACTATCGGGTCGGAACCGCCGAAGCGTTAGCGGACGCCGGCGAGCGCTTCGACGTCGTGCTGGCGATGGAGGTGGTCGAGCATGTCGCCGACGTGAATCTGTTCATACGCCGATGCGCCGACATGGTGCAGCCGGGGGGACTGTCGATCATCGCCACCATCAACCGAACGCTGAAGAGCTTTGCGCTGGCGATCGTCGGCGCCGAATACATCCTGGGCTGGCTTCCGCGCGGCACGCATCGCTGGGACAAGTTAGTCACGCCGAACGAACTTGAGATCGCACTGGAGTTGGCCGGCCTGCGCCTCATCGACAAGCGCGGCGTGATCTACGACTTGCTGGCTGATCGCTGGCGGCTCGCCAGTGACACCGACGTCAACTACATGGTGACGGCCGAACGTCCGAAAGCCTCATAGTGCCGCACATTTGAAGTTCCTACATCGATCACTAGATCATGCCAGTATTTCCTGGCCTTTGGGCCGTCTTCACCGTGATCGCGGCGGCGGCGCAGACCGTACGCAATGCGACCCAGCGCGAACTCACGCAAAAGCTCGGCACCGTGGGGGCGACCCATGTGCGGTTCCTGTTCGGGCTGCCGTTCGCACTCGTGTTCCTCGTCGGGGTCACAATTGTGCTTGGCCGTGCTCCGCCGCGGCCGCAGCCGACGTACTGGCTCTGGGTACTCGACGGCGCTGGGATGCAATTTGCCGCGACTGCGCTGATGCTCATTGCAATGGGCGAACACTCGTTCGT
>DATIPA010000049.1:0-11214 GCA_035472475.1 Xanthobacteraceae bacterium
AATCCGCCGTTCTTGTCTGGAAACAAACCGAGGGGAGCATTCCATGACTTCGCTAAGCAAATTCTCTTTGCGTTCGGTCGATATAAGCGCCGCGCTCCTTGCGGCGGCGGCGTTGCTTTCGCCGGCGGCCGCGCAAGTCAATTTGGATGAAGTGGTTGTCACCCCGGGCGGACGCCCGGAGCCGCGCAAGCGCGTGACCGGCACGGTTCAGGTCATCGGCGGAAACGACCTCGTCGCCGCAGATTCGCCAGCCGTGGGTCCCGGCGCGACCGAGACTCCCGGGCCGGCAGGTCGCGTGGTTGGCCCGGTGCAAGTCATCGAGAGGTCGACGATCGAGCGGTCGACGGCAAAGTCCGTCGCCGACCTCCTGGCACAGAACGCCGTGGGTTTTCTCAGCGAATGGACCCCTGGCCAGACCTCGATCAACATCCGCGGCGCGGCGACCGACGGCCAAGGCCGCGACTTCAAGAGCCAGGTGCTCGTGCTGATCAACGGCCACCGCGCCGGAACCGCCAACGTCGCCAAGATGTCGCTTGCAGATGTCGACCGCATCGAGATCGTGCGCGGGCCGTCCTCGGTCATCTACGGCAGCCAGAACATGGGCGGCGTGATCAACATCATCATGAAGACCGGCCGCACGGCGCCGGGCACCTTCGCCGAGGTCAACGGCGGTTCATGGGGGCTCGAGCAGGGCAAGGCGCAGAACGGTGGAGTTCGCAACGGCGTCGATTGGTACGGCGGCGTCTATGCAGGAAGGCGCGACGATTTTCACATCAGCGGCGGGGCTCGCGAGGGGAACACCGCGTGGCGGCGGCAATCGGCGTCGTCCTCACTCGGCTATCAGGTCAATGAGAACAGTCGTTTCGACTTCAATATCAGGACGGACGGGGTCTACGACACCGGCTTTCGCGGCTCCAGCGCGAACCTGTTCGCGGCCGACAACCGCTACAACCGCTCGTTCGACTTCAGCTACAGCGGGCAGGCCCCCGGCGGGCCCTTGAGCTGGTTCTTCCAGACCTACGGGGTCAACGACGTCGACGATCTCAACAATCCCTCGCCACTGAGCGCGGCCATGAGCCCGCCCACGTCGCTCGACCGAAACAAGCGCAATCTCGATATCATCGGCACGCGAATGCAGCCCCGGGTGCAGTTGTGGAGCAGCAACGAGCTGCTGCTCGGCTGGGACCAGGAACGCAGCTGGCTGCGCTCGGACCGCGCCCGCCTCGGGCTCACCACGGCGCCGGTCTCGCAGCTCGCTCCGACCGACAACAACCAAAACGAAGCCGTCAATGCCCTCTATTTCGAGGACGTGCAGACGATCAATGATCGGCTGACGTTGCGTGGCGGCGTGCGCAGGACTTACGGCATAACGACGTTGGATCCGACCCCAAATGCGCCCACGCTGATCCCCGGGGACAAGCAATACTGGGCGACCACCTACGCCACCGGCGCATCGTACCAGGCTCTGGATTGGCTGAACCTGCGGGCCGGCGCCTCCTCGGGCTTCCGTGCGCCCACGGCCACCGAGCTCGGCGCCAATTTCGTCACCGCCTTCACCGGCAACATCACTTACGGCAATCCCGCCCTGCAGCCCGAAACGAGTCAGCAAGTCGAGGCAGGCGCGACCGTGATAGGCGGGAGCGTGCAACTCGACGCCGCGCTGTTCCAGAACAGGATCATCAATCGCATCACGACCGCGGTGCGCTCGTCGTCGAGCGCGGTGACGATCTCGGACACGGTCAACAATCCCGGCAATATCGTGCTGCGGGGCATCGAGCTGCAGGCGCAAGCCGATATGCTCAAGACGTTGGGAATAAGCGCCGGCAATTGGCGCTGGACCACCTACAGCAACGCTTATTACCATTTTCACATGGTGGACGAAGGCGCGCCGCTGGCGGCAGGCACCGACAGAGCCACGCGGATCTACGAATACGAGGCTTCCATCGGCACGATCTTCGGCGAGCGCGGAAGCGGCCAGCCGTGGCGCGACTGGAACCTGGAGGTCCGCGGCCTCCTGCGCGGGCCGATGTGGTACAACACCGAGGAAAGATTGCTGATCCCGGGTCAGCTGGTGAACGTCACCGTTTTCCGCAAGAACCCGTTCTGGGTATGGTACACGCGCTACGAAGTCGACATCATCCAAGGACTCACCTTGTTCGGGGCGGTCAACAATATCTTCGACATCAACCAGCACCCGATCTTCATCGCCCTCGATCAGACCCCTTGCATCGCGAATCCCATCTTTCAGAACGGGGCATGCGGCAACTCGATGCCGGGCCGCGAGTTCATCGTCGGACTGCAAGGACGCTGGTGATGCAAACATCCTTCGGTCTCGTCGTCTTGACCGCTGCGTGCGCTTTGAATCTGAACTCTGTAGCTGCGGCCGAACCCATCACCGTCCGCGACGCCTTCGATCGTGCCGTGACCGTGCCGGCGCCGCCGCAACGGATCGTGACGATCTTCGCCTCCAATACGGAAATGGTCGCAGCACTCGGGCTTGCCGATCGCATCGTCGGCATCGAGGCTTATACGCGCTATCCGCCCGAGATATTGGACAGACCGCTGGTCGGCGGCCGGCTTGGCTTCTCGGTCGATGCGGTGGTGGGACTGCGCCCCGATCTCGTCGTCGTCACACCGGCCCGGCAGGCCGCGCACCAACTCGTCGACCCAATGGAGCGCATCGGCATTCCGGTTATCGTTCTGATGCAGCGGAACATGGCGGAAATCTTTGCCAATATCCGCCTGTTGGGGCGAGTGGCCGGCGTGCCCGAACAGGGCGACCAGCTCGCCGGACGCCTCGAGGCCCGTCTTGCGAGTACCATGCAGCGCGTCCGGGATCGCACGCCGCCGCGCGTCGTCATGATCACGGGACGGCTGGGAAATGGCCTTTTACTCGTGGCGCGCCCTGCCACCTACACCGGCGATGCGATCGAGCTTGCCGGCGGACGTTTCGCGCTCGAGGGCCGCGGCGCGATTGCCCAGGTATCGCCCGAGGCGATCTTCTCCGCCGATCCAGACGTGCTGCTCTATGCCGGGTCGCCGGCGGACCGCGACGCGCTGATCGAGCGTCCGGGCTGGAGCGAAATGCGGGCGGTGACGGCGAAACGCGCCTACGCTGTCAGCCGTACCGAGCTTCTGATCCCGGGACCGCGCACCATCGACGGTATCGAGCACCTCGCGGCCTTGCTCCATCCGATGGCCCCGAAACAATGAAGCTCTGGCTCGTTTTAGCGCTCATCCTTGCCGGCGCGCTGGCATTGGCTGCCTGTGCCGGTCACGAGTGGGCAAGCCCATTTGATCTTGTGCGTGCGTTGGCCGGCGATGCCGACATGCGCAGCCGCCTGCTGCTCGAATGGCGGATGCCGCGCGTGCTCGCCGCCGCGCTCGTCGGTGTATTGCTCGGACTTGGCGGCGCCGTCTTCCAGGGCGTGTTTCGCAACCCGCTGGCGGAGCCTTATCTGCTGGGCTCGGCCGGCGGCGCGGCGCTGGGCGCAACCATCGCGCTGCTCGTCCCGCTCGGAGCAACGCAATCGCTGCTTCTGCCGTTACTGGCCTTCGCCGGAGCCTGGGGCGCAACCGTCTTTGTGATCGGCGTCTCACGCGTAGCGGGCGCCGTCGATGCAGCCGGCATGTTGCTGGCGGGCGTCGCCGTCGCTGCGATCCTCGGTGCACTTCGCTCATTCCTCATGCTCGCGTTGTCGGACGACGCGGTGAGCCTTCAGGTCGTGCTGAGTTGGGTGCTCGGAGGAGTGCAAACCCCGACGTGGGCCGTGCTTGGCCTGTTCGCAATGATCTCGATCGCCTGTTTCGGCCTGACGATGCTATTGGCTGGCGGGCTCGACGTGCTCGGTCTGGGCGAGACCATGGCGATCGGTTTCGGTCTCGAAGTGAAACGGTTCGTCGCGTGGGCGGTGCTCGCAGGTTCCGTCGTGGTGGCGGCTGCCGTCGCGTTCGGAGGCTTGGTCGCATTCGTCGGTCTCGCGGCGCCGCACATCGCGCGCTGGTTCGTCGGCCCGATGCACCGTCCATTGCTGCCGGCGTCGGCGCTGGTCGGCGCGTGCATCGTCACGATTGCCGATGCGATCGCTCGCGCGGCGCTTCCTCCCGCCGAGATTCCGCTCGGCCTGATCACCGCGGTCGCGGGGGGGCCTTTCTTCATTCTGCTCCTCGCGCACAGGCTGCGAACATGACTGTGCTTTCGGCCGACGATTTGTTCCTGCGACGCGGCGGCGCGGGCCTGCTTTCCGGCATTTCGCTATCGCTCGGGCCGACCGGTTCGGTTGCGGTCGTCGGCCCCAACGGCGCCGGCAAGTCGACGCTGCTGAAGGTGCTCGCCGGCATCGTGCCGCCGACAACAGGGCAGGTTCGAATCGGCGATCGGGATCTGTCGCGCCTCTCCGGGGCGGTGCGCGCGCGACAAATCGGTTACTTGCCGCAATACTTCGAGCCGCACTGGGACCTCACGATCGCCGATCTCGTTCGGCTGGGCGCCGAGCGGGCAGGCCGTCTGACCAAAGGCACGGTCGAAGAGATGATGGCGAGATTCGAGCTTGCACCATTGCGCGGTCGGCGCTGGTCCACGCTATCGGGTGGAGAGCGCGCACGCGTTTTGCTCGCCATGGTGCTCGCGGTCGATCCACCAGCTCTGCTTGCGGACGAACCGGCTGCCAGCCTCGACATCAGACATCGTATCGATGTGGTGCGGAGCTTGGTTCGGCGCGCGACTGACCGGCTCTGCGTCGTCGTGATGCATGATCTCGATCTTGCGTTCCGATTTTTTGACAGCGTGATTGTGATGGACCGCGGAAGCATCGCTGCTACCGGGCATGCGCAAGATATTTTCGATGACGCCCGCCTCGACGCGGCATTCGGCGTCAGATTCGAGCGGCTAAAGATGGGACACTACTTTCTGCTGCGGCCCGCTTGCTTGTGAGAGTTTGGGCCGCCCGCGCTCGGTTTCTTTGTCGGTTGCGCCGGTTACTTGACAAAGAATTCGGTTCCAGTTGCCGCTGGGCGACGGCGCGCGCAGCGGTGTATTCAAATTGTCGCATGCTCGCGATGAGCCTTACGCCTATCCAACCGCGATGTTACGCTTGGCACGATACATTATCCGATCTGCTGGGAGGCTATTCCGATGACGAGCATGCGCCGAGACGACGTGATTTGGACGGTCGTGGTCACGCTGATCGCCGTCACAATCAATCCCATCCTCAAATCGATCGGGCTCTTGCCGGCGGACGTTTTTAAGAATCTCGGGATTGCCTTTCCCGGCCAGCCGCAGATCGTGTTCGGTCCGCTGATGGCGTTCCTGCTGCTCGCCTTGTTCCTGAAGACCGGCAAAGCCATGGTCTTTCCCGTGATCGGATTCCTGCGCGCGCTGTCGCTGAGTTTCGTGTTTCCGGCCAATGTGGAGCATAGCGGCACTTTGCTCGCTGCAATCGTTGCGGGCGGGGCAGCGGTGCTCCTGCTGAATAATCCGCAGTGGGCGCGGTCGCACGTTTGGCTGTCGCTGCTTGCCGGGCTCTATGCCGGGCTCTACGCCGCGTTCAACTATTTGAGCACGGTGGCGTTCGGGCCGGCGGCGCAGACCGCGGTGATCCTCGGCTCTCCCTCGCGGACGATCGGCATCATTGTCGGCAGCTTCGTGCTCGGCACGCTGCTGGGCTTCCTCGCGTGCCGCCTGATGCGGCCGCTGCAGGCGACGGTCTTTGCATCGCCAGTGCCACGCTACGCCGGCTAGAACGTATTCAGGTAAAGGGGAATGAGTGCGAGCGGCAAACTCGGTCCTACCCTCCCCCTTGTGGGGAGGGTCGGCGCGAAGCGCCGGGGTGGGGGTCGTGCGGTGATCCGCTGACGGACCCCCACCCCCAACCCCTCCCCACAAGGGTGAGGGGAGCACACCGAGTGCTCGGCCCAATTATGCGTCCAACACAAATGAAAATGCTTTAAGGGCGGGGGAGTGCATGGAAGTTCTAACGGCGAGCGTTGGGTTCTGCCTCGGCATCACGCGGGCTTACCGCGAGATGAATAAACGGGCGCTCGCCGAGGCCCCGTTTGCGGTCGCCCACCAAAATGCCGGCGGCGAGTTCGATACGCTCAGCCGCATCGAGCGCCGCGAGGTGGGGCTATCGGCCGACTATCCCGGCTTGCGCGAGCTTTCGGTCGTGCGCGACGTGTCGACGCTGGGCGGCGGCGATCGCCTCGTGCTCGGGTTTCACGGACTGAACAAGGAGACCAAAGAGAGCTTGGTCGCGCGCGGTGTCGATCTGCTCGACGATTTGATCTGCCCGTTCATCGAAAAGCTTGATCGCGTGGTCGAGCGGCTCGCCAAAGAGGGATTCGACATCGCGATCGTGGGCGCGAAAGACAATCATCATTGCCGCGTCGCGAAAAAGATCGCCGATGAGCACGGGCGCCGCTGCTACGTGATCGAGCGGGCGGACGATATCGACGCTTTGCCCAACGAAGAGGGCCGCCCCGTTGCGCTGGTGGGCCAGGTCACGGGCAACACCGAAATCTTCACCGAAGTCATCGAGCGAGTACGCAACTCGAAAGCACCGGTCAAGATCGTCAAGACCATGTGCAGCGACTCCTATTCGCGCCAGAGAACCGCGGTCGAGCTCGCGCAGCGGGCCGACGTGGTCATTCTGCTCGACGACGGCGGCGGCGCTGCGCAGAGCGTTTTCGAGGTCTGCGCGCGCGTCAACAAGCGCGTGCATCGCGTGCGCTCGAAAGAGGAGATAAAGCCGGCGTGGTTCGACGGCGCCGGGACGGCGGCGATCATCGGCGGCATTCTCGTGCCGGCCTGGTCCATTGAGGACGTTGCGGCTCACGTGCGGACCCTCGGCCAGTAACGACCAATCATTGACGCGTCATGCCCGGGCTTGACACCGCAAGTCGGGTTTACCCGACTTGCGGCGCTTCATATGCAGAAGTCGGGCAAGCCCGACTTCTGTGGCATCCATCGAAAACAAGCGTTTCAATTCGGCGATGGATCGCCGGGGCATAAGCGCGTTTACGCGCGTCCATAGCCCGTGAAGACGGGCGTAAACGCCCTTAACGCCGCGCTAAGCCCGGCGATGACGTAAAATGGATCGATGCCAACCGGCGTTGATATAATAAGCCATGGACACGCGGACGCTGGACTGGAATTGGCGCGGGGAAACCATTCGCTTGGGCGCCGACGCGAGCGGAACCGGGCCGAAGGTGCTGCTGCTGCCGGCGCTGAGCTCGATCTCGAGCCGACGCGAGATGCAAGCGTTGCAGCAGCGTTTGGCGCCGCGCTATTCGACGCTCGCCGTGGACTGGCCGGGATTCGGCGAGGGGCCGCGCCCGCAACTCGATTGGACGCCCGACGCCTATGCCGCCTTCCTCGCTTTTCTCCTGACCTCGGTGATCGCGCGGCCCCACGCCATCATCGCCGCCGGGCACGCCGCGAGCTACGTCCTCAAGCACGCCGCAAGCGCGTCGGAGCCGACGACGCGGCTCGTTCTGATCGCACCGACCTGGCGCGGACCGCTGCCCACCATGGCGGGCGGGCAGCGGCCGTTCTTCGAGCGGCTCTGCCGCCTCGTTGATCGTCCCGCCGTCGGTCCGCTCATTTACCGCTTGAACGTCAACCCGTTCGTCGTCCGGCGCATGGGCGCCGGCCACGTCTATGCGGACCCCGCATTCCTCAACGGCGAGCGTCTGCGCCAGAAGCTCGCCGTGGTGCGCGCGCCCGGAGCCCGCTTCGCGTCGGTGCGCTTCGTCACCGGCCGTCTCGATCCGCTCGCAAGCCGCCAGGCGTTTCTCGATCTGGCGCGGCGCGTTACGGCTCCGATCCTCTTGCTCTACGGCGCCGAGACGCCGCCGAAGTCGCGCGCTGAAATGGAGGCGCTTGCCGCCGTTCCCGGCATTCGAACCGCCCGGCTCCCCCGGGGTAAACTCGCCGTGCACGAGGAGTTTCCCGACGCGACGTTCGGCGCCATCGAGCCGTTCCTCGCAGAGCAATCCGCTGCCGCGCCTGGATCGCGTTCCTCGGCGTAGAGTAGATTCGCCATCGATGGAATCGCAACGATTTCGGTGCGCTCCCTCTCCCCATTTGGGGAGAGGGTTGTGGTGAGGGGGTCACAGAACCCTCGAGAAACCTTAACCCCTCACCCCACCCCTCTCCCAGCCGAAGTCGGATTTATCCGACTTCGGCCAGCTTAAGCGCCGAACTCGGGTAAACCCGAGTTCGGTGGGAGAGGGAGCAGATCGAGCCCGCCGCCGGCTGGTAATCAAGCGTCATTGAGCCGCCGTCCAAGTCGCGTTTTTGGACGATGCTTCACACAACATGATCGGGCGCGAGGTGGCAGGCGGTTTGCTCGCTGATTTCGATCTGCAAGGTCGTATGCCCGATGCCGAAGCGCTGCCGCAGCTCGCTCGCCGCCACAGCCAAGAATTCGTCGCCGGGATGGCCGCCGGGAAAGACGAGATGCGCGGTCAGGGCGCTTTCCGTCGTGCTCAAGGGCCAGATATGCAGGTCATGCACGGCGGTAACGCCGGCGCAGGACGCAAGATAGCTTCGCACCGCCTGCGGATCGATCGATGCCGGCACCGCGTCGACCGACATGGCGAGCGAGTCGCGCAGCAAGCTCCAGGTGCCCCATACGATCACGCCGACGATCACCAGACTGGCGAGCGGATCGAGCCAGAGCCAGCCGGTGTAAAGGATGACCAGGGCGGCCACGACCACGCCCGCCGACACGGCGGCGTCCGCGACCATATGCAGGAACGCCCCGCGGATGTTGAGATCGCCTTTGCGGCCGGACGCGAACAGGGCGGCGGTCACGCCGTTCACGATGATGCCGACGGCTGCCACGATCATGACCGTGCCACTCGCCACCGGTTCGGGATGAAAGAGCCGCAGCACCGCTTCCCAGGCGATCGCCCCGACCGCGAGGAGCAGCAGCACCGCGTTGAACAACGCCGCGAGAATCGAGGAGCCGCCGAGGCCATAGGTGTAGCGCGAAGACGGCGCGCGCCTGGTCAGCACGCTCGCAATCCAGGCAATGACCAGCCCCAGCACGTCGGAGAGGTTGTGCCCGGCGTCGGCCATCAGCGCCACGGAATTGGCGAGCACGCCGTAGCTGAACTCCACGGCAACGAAAGCCAGGTTGAGGCCGATGCCGACCGCGAAGGCCGTGCCGAAGCTCGCGGGAGCGTGCCCATGGGCGCGTCCGTGGTGGACGTGAGCGTGGCCGAAGGGGCGATGTGGGCTCATGGGGAGCATGGAGGTCGACAAGAAGCTCCATGATATATCTACTCGCCCCCGCTGTTACGCAATGCGGTTACTCTCCACCCGACCGCCCCCTTCTGTGGCTTGGCCGCAACATATCCGAGAACGTGTCACGCGGCTTTCCTTGTGTGCGGATAAGTTGCGACTGTCTTCGGCCGTGTCTCGCAACGGCCCGAGTCCGCTGATATCGAGCATGGACGCTTTCTGCGTCGACGCCATCTCCATGAAAGTGCGACTAACGTGGAGCGCCGAGTGATGCGGTTAGCACCCCCCATCTCAGTCCAACAATGGACGCGTGCGCTCAGCCGCTGGGACGTCCTGGCGGTCCTGCTGGTTCTTAGCATTCTGATCTTCTTTGCCGAAGCGAGCCGCAACCTGCTGCAGCCAATGGCCGAGCTGCGGATCACCCCGGTATCCCTGGAGCCCACGCACCTGCCAGAATACGCCGCGCGCACGACGCTGCGCATGCTCCTAGCATTGGGCCTCTCTCTAGTCTTCACCTTCACTTATGCGACGCTGGCAGCCAAGAGCAAACGCGCCGAGGTTCTGCTTGTGCCGCTGTTGGACATTCTTCAATCGGTGCCGATTCTCGGCTTCGTCTCCGTCACGGTTGTGTTCTTCATGTCGCTTGCCCCTGGTCGGGTGCTGGGTGCGGAGTTCGCCGCCATCTTTGCGATCTTTACGAGCCAGGCCTGGAACATGGCATTCAGCTTCTACCAATCCTTGCGCACGGTTCCGACAGAACTCGCAGAGGTCTCTCGTACTTTCAGGCTTTCCGGGTGGATGCAATTTTGGCGACTCGAAGTGCCTTTTGCCATGCCTCAGCTCATCTGGAACATGATGATGTCGATGTCGGGCAGTTGGTTTTTTGTCGTCGCATCGGAAGCAATCAACGTCGGCGACACCACGATCATGCTGCCGGGCATGGGGTCTTACATCGCGCTTGCGATTGAGCGGCGAAGTCTCGAGGCCGTTGGCTGGGCAATCGGCACCATGCTGGTGGTCATCTTGATCTATGATCAACTATTATTCCGACCGCTGGTCGCTTGGGCGGACCGGTTCCGCTTCGAGCAGGAAGTAGGCGTCGCGCCTCCCAAATCGTGGGTCCTGAGCACACTGCGTCGCTCGCGCGTCTTCGCGAACCTGACCCGTCCACTGTCGGTGGTGTGGCGGCGCTCTTTTCGGATGCCGCCGCTCGGCGCAGGCAACAAGCTCGCGCGCGCACGATCTCAAGAGCGCGCGAATTGGTCTGATCGCGGGTGGACCGCGCTCGTCGTGACCATTGCAGCACTCGCGCTTTGGCAGGTCGGGCGGTTCATCCTTGCAGGCGTTTCGCTGACGGATGTGAGCAAGGCAGCCCTTCTCGGCCTTGCCACGCTGACACGCGTTATTGTTCTTATTGCGCTCGCGAGCCTGATTTGGGTACCAGTCGGTGTTTTGGTTGGAACGCGTCCGCGCGCGGCGCGCATCTTTCAGCCCGTTGCCCAGTTCCTGGCAGCCTTTCCAGCAAACCTTTTGTTCCCTGTCGTCGTGTCGGCGATCGTAGTTCTAAAACTCAATCCCGACATCTGGCTTAGTCCTCTGATGATTCTGGGCACCCAGTGGTACATCTTGTTCAACGTCATCGCCGGCGCCACGGCGATCCCCTCGGAACTGCGTGACTGTGGGACCAATTTGGGAGTCTGCGGCTGGCTGTGGTGGCGGAAGATCGCTCTGCCTGCTGTGTTCCCGTACTATGTAACGGGCGCAATCACCGCGTCTGGCGGTTCGTGGAATGCGAGCATCGTTGCCGAAGTCGCGTCCTGGGGTGATGAGCGCCTGCAGGCCTATGGTCTCGGCGCATACATTGCGCGGGCAACGGAGGCGGGCGATTTCCATCGTATTGTGCTTGGCATTGCCGTGATGAGCTTGTTCGTGGTCGTTATTAACAGGACGTTCTGGCGTCCGTTGTA
>DATIPA010000050.1:0-4911 GCA_035472475.1 Xanthobacteraceae bacterium
CACGCCGCCCGCAAATCCAAGGACGCTCTCAAGGTCACCTGGTCCAAGGCGCCGGCGCAAACCTACACCAACGAGCAGATCCTGCGCGACTACCAGGCGATTGCCGCCGACTGGAATCAGCCCGGCGTGGAGATGCTCAACAAGGGCGATGCCGGCGCTGCCATGAACGGCGCCGCCAGGGTTATCAAGGCGGACTTCTTCTCCGAGCACGTGTCGCACGTGTGCATGGAGCCGCTGAACGCTACCGTGAAGGTTGACGGCGATAGAGTCGAAACCTGGTCCGGCAACCAGTCGCCGACCACCATGAAGATCCTGGGCTCGATCGCTGCCGGCACCACACCCGACAAGGTGACGGTGCACACGACCTATCTGGGTGGCGGCTTCGGTCGCAAGACCGACGGCGACGACCTGTTCCAAGCGACGCTGCTCGCCAAAGCGGTCTCGCCGCGGCCCGTTCATATGATCTGGAGCCGCGAAGACGACATCATGAACGACAAGTTCCGTCCGCTCACGGCGCAACGGATCGAAGTTGGGCTCGACGCTAACAACAATGTAGTGGCGTGGCGGCACCGGATCGTGAACGAGTCCTACTTTGCCCGCATCATGCCGCCCGACCTGTTTGCCAAGATCAAGCAGGACATCGTCTCCGGCGGCGGCGGCGATATGAGCTACGCGGTGCCCAACCATCGGGTCGAATGGGTGCGCGCGGCGCGCGGCGTCGACGTTGGTGCCTGGCGCGGCATCGCGGCTGGGTACACCAAGTTCGCGATCGAGACGTTGATAGACGAGATCGCGGCGCTCAAGAACATGGATCCGGTCGCCTATCGGCTCGAGCTACTCAAGGACGCGCCACGCGCTGCAGCGGTGGTGCGGGCGGTGGCCGAGATGTCGGACATCGGTCGTAAGCGACAGGGCCGAGCGGTCGGGGTCGCGTATAACGACGCGCTCCACAGCCACACGGCAGCGGCTGTCGAAGTCTCGGTTGACGAAGCGAGCGGACAGATCAAGGTCCATCATCTGTGGGCTGCGGTTGACGCCGGCATCGCGGTGCAGCCCAGAAACATCGTGGCCCAGATCGAGAGCGCCATGACGTTCGGTCTCGGCGCAGCGCTGATCGAACAGATCACCGTGAAGGACGGTGTCGTCCAGGAGACCAACTTTCACGAATATCGCGTCATGCGCATGTCCGACATGCCGCCGATGGACGTGCGGGTGATCGCAACCGACAACAAACCGTCGGGTATTGGGGAGGCTGGTGTCCCGGTCGTCGCGCCGGCGATTGCCAACGCCGTCGCGCAACTCACCGGCAAGCGGCTCCGCCACCTGCCGATGACACCGGAGCGGGTCAAGCGCGGGCTTGCCTGACCGCTTTATCGATTGCCTAGACCTTCCGCCGCGAGCCCGCGCACTCGCGGCGGTTCTTCGTGACCATCCCTCGTCTATGGCACGGCGCGCGCCCAGCCATTATCTTCGCAAAGAGCCGCGTGGTGCCGCTGGGCGGCGTGCCCCGCGCCTGAGCGCATACGCCGGCAAACACAGGACCAAAGATCATGGACGATCAGACCCGCACCGAGCTTGAAGCCGCGGTCTATCGGCGCCTGGTGGAGCACCTGCGCCAGCGAACCGACGTGCAGAACATCGACCTGATGAATCTCGCAGGGTTCTGCCGCAATTGCCTGTCGAATTGGATGAAGGATGCCGCCGACGCCAAAGGCTTGGCTATGACCAAGGACGAAAGTCGCGAGATTGTGTACGGCATGCCATTCGATCAATGGCGTGCGAAATATCAAAAGGACGCGACGTCCGAACAGAAGGCGGCGTTCGACAAAGCAGCGCGCAAGCATTGAACGCCGTGCCCGGGCTGGTGGCTCGCAACGCCATCCATGCGGCACGCATTGGCTGTGGACCAATCCTTCCGGCGCCTTGACCGTGACCCTCGCGCCCACGAACGTGCTGGGCGATCCCCCGGCTAGTCGTGAGGAGTACCATGGCCACCAGCGCCGCTGCCGTCGAACAGCAAAGAGCCAAGCCGCCGATTGCGAAGGACCATCTCAAGGGTTTCGTCGAGCGCATCGAACGGCTCGAGGAGGAGAAGAAGGCGCTCGCCGACGATATTCGCGATGTCTATGCGGAGGCGAAAGGCAACGGCTTCGACATCAAAGCGCTGCGCACGATCGTGCGGCTGCGAAAGCAGGACAAAGACGAGCGCGCGGAGCAGGAGACGATCCTGCAAACCTATATGCTGGCGCTTGGAATGATCTGATTGCCGGGAGGTTTTTGCGGGGTGTAGGGCTGGGGCGCCGCCGCCCCGCGGCGCCCCAAAGCCCCGTCCCCCACCCCAAACTCTACTGCTGCAGCATTGCCGACTGCGTCGTCACCGGCACAGTTGCAAGGAACACCACCGCGGTGTCGCCGGTGAACCGGTCCGCGCTCATGCCGAGCATCGGATCGTCGCCAAACGACATCGCCAAAGCCATGACAGGCTTCTGCATCAGGCTGCGCAGCTGCTTGAAATCCGGCTTACCCAGCAGCGTCGCACTCATGTAGTACTGCATGTCTGGCGCCATCATCATGGCGCGGGTCCACAGATCTTCCGTGTTCTGGGTTTTTGCTGCCGATGCGACGACCGCGGGCGTGGATGTCTGAGTCGCGATCGGCCGTGGCGTCGTTTGAACGCGGGTCGGCGCCGATGTCTTGGTTACGATCGATTCTGCAATTGCAGCAGCGGCGCCGGATGCAGGTGCCGATGCCGGCGCATAGGCCAGCGCGGCGCCGGAATTCTTCGCAGCGGAGTTTACGATGCTGGATTTGGTGTCGGCCGCAGCCGCGCCGAGCTGCGCAAGACTTTGGCCGCGATCCGATGGTCCCGGCGTGCCGGCGTTCTTCGGTGGGCTCCCGGCTTGTGCCACGGTCTGCGCTGGAATTGGCGGGCGCTTGCGCGGCAGCGGAACCGAAGCGAGTCGAAGCGGGCTTGTTTCCGCCGGTGCAGCCTCTGCGGTTCGGTAGGTCGTCGTCGCCGGCTTTGCCGCTGTAGCTCGGCTGTTCGTGCCGGCGGCCTCATCGTCCTCATCGTCCCTGGCGCCTGCCGCGTCCGGGCTCGTGGCCTTGCGGGCCACAACGATGCCAGCACTCTGGGCAGCATCGAGCGAGGACGGCGATGGGCTCGCGCCGCGTTTCTCGACCTCGGCGAGGGCGACCGCGTAACCTTGCATCGGACGCCCGTCACTCGGCACATGAACTGTGCGGCCGTTCGGGAACACGCGTGCCAGTTCCTGGCGGCTGATTTCCGGCCAATGCCGGATTTTGCCGGTGTCGAGATGCACGAATGGCGAGCCTGACGTCGGGTAGAAGCCAACCCCGCCGCGCTGCAGGCGCAAGCCCGCGTAACGCAGCTCTTCGAGCGACACATCAGGAATGTAGAAGTCCATCGCCTGGCCGTGGGTGTGCATGCTGGCCTTGGCGACGCCGCTGCTGCGCTTGCGCAGCATCTCGTTGGTTGCGGGGGCGCGGTAGCCGCACACGATCTCGATCGGCTTCTGCGCGTGGAGCTCGGTTGCCACCTCCCAAACGATATCCAGCAGGCGGGGATCCATGCGGGTCTCCTCCCGACGTCGCCAATCGCGGAGGAACCAATTGATCTTCTTAAGCGCTTCTTCGTCGTAGCGGCCGTTGCGCTTGTAGGTAATGGTGATGCTCTCGTCTGTGTGCATGTGATGCATGGAGAGCGTGCGCGTATCGCCGTTGGCGACGGCGGTCTGCAGGCCCCTGCAACCGAAGAGGACGATAAGCGCCGCCAAGCCGAAGCGACCGGCGAGGCGGGATCCTCTGGTCAAACCGGCGTCTAGGCGCGCGTGACCAGGAGACATCGGCGATCTCGCATAAAGACGGCGCTCCACATTGTGCGCAACGGTATTCAACCGCAGCGCGCATGGCTGACGTTGTCTAAATCGGGATCGGTTAACGCTGGATTAGGCGTCCCCCACCGGTCCCCCACCTGCGTCGGAGTGTTGTTGACGAGTATGGCAAAAAAAAGTGCGCGCTCGCGACCGTTATGCGGCTTTAGTGCGGAGCGATCTTGTTGATCCGGCGCGCCGCAACGCCTGTCAGAAAAAAGAAATCGCCGGGCGCGAGCCCGGCGATTACGAACGAGGTTAACAGAAGCCGTAGTTCTGCGAGGACTTCAGCGATAGTACATCCGCCGTCCCGGGATGGCGGCCGGCGGACGCGCGCCGCTGAAGAACATCTGGAAGAGACCGCCGTTGCCGTAGGCCTGCGGGCCGCCGGCGACGCGCGACGATCCACGCTGACGCCCGCCGCCGCTGCTGCTCGCGGTCGAGGTCGGTTGCTGGTCCTGCCTCGCCATCGGAACGTCCTCACGCGCCGGCGCCCGCTCACTGCTCTTGAGCGCCGCAATCAAGGTTGCATCGCGACCGTAGATGTCTTCGCGGAACTGCAGCTTGCCGGTATCATCGACAAACGCCGTCTGATAGGTGATGTGCACCGGAATCGGCGTCATGAACTTGATGTCGGTTTCGCTGCCGGTTGCGATCATGTGGCGGATGCGGTCCTGTGAGTACGACTCGGTCGTCCCCAGCGAGGTCATCACCTCGGCGTACTTCACCGGATCCTGCACCCGCTGGCAGCCGTGGCTGAACGCGCGCTTGGCGAGCGCGAACAAATTCTTGTCCGGCGTGTCGTGCTGATAAACCAGGAACTTGTTCGGGAAGTTGAAGCGGATGCGGCCGAGCGCGTTACGATCGCCGGGCGGCTGCGAGATGTGCACGCTGCCGTCGCGGTTGTAGCTCACGTGCAGCCCATAGCGCGCGAGCGCGGTCGGGTCTTGCGCCATGACCGGCAGGTATTCGTGATAGACGATCGACGGCGGCACGTTCCAGGTCGGATTGATGGTGA
>DATIPA010000051.1:0-2326 GCA_035472475.1 Xanthobacteraceae bacterium
CGCCGCAGAATCTCTTCCAGATCGGGCGGATTGGGGCCCGACGATTGCGGACCCGATCCCCAAGGCCCCTTCGGCCCCGACCCCCAGGGACCGCCGCCTTGATTGCTCCAGGGCATGAAACCTCCAACCGCGCCAAGCCGGCGCGTCCTGTCACGAGGTTATAGGGGGTGCCCTCCCGGCTTTCAACGCGCGTGGGTGCCGCATCATTTCGGTGCAACGCGCTCGTAGCTCAAAATTGTGAAGGCCGCGTCGTCGTGCGGCCCCGGTGCGACGTCACGGCGCGCGACCTCATACCATTCGGCAGCGCTGAAATCCGGCAAGGTAACGTCCCCTTCCGCACGCAAATGCACGCGGGTCAGCTCCAGGCGCTGTGCGAGCGGAATGGCCTGCGCAAAAATTTCAGCACCACCGATCACCATGATATCGCTGGCTCGTCGCAACGCATCGCCGCGCGCGACATCGAGGGCGGTATCGAAACTGGGCGCGACAATGAGGCCCGGCGCGGCGAACGCAGGGTCGCGGCTCACCACCACATTGGTGCGCCCGGGCAATGGTCTGCCGATGGAGTGATAGGTCTTGCGTCCCATCACCACCGGCTTCCCAATGGTCAGGGAGCGAAAGTGCTGTAGATCTGATCGCAGCCGCCAGGGCAATCCACCGTCGCGGCCAATGACGTTGTTATCGGCGGCGGCGATGATCAGAACGATGGTCGGCCGGGCGCGCTTCGAACGATCCTCGCTCACACCGCGACTTCCGCCTTGATGTGCGCATGCGCCTCGTAGCCCTCGAGCGTGAAGTCTTCGAAGCGGAACGCGTCGAGATCCTGCACGCGCGGATTCAGGCGCATGATCGGCAGCCGCAAGGGCGGGCGCGTCAGCTGCAGCCGCGCCTGCTCGATATGATTGAGATAGAGGTGTGCGTCGCCGAACGTGTGAATGAACTCGCCAGGTTTGAGGCCGGTCACTTGGGCAACCATCAGGGTGAGGAGACTGTACGAGGCGATATTGAACGGCACCCCGAGAAAGATGTCGGCCGAGCGCTGATAGAGCTGGCAGGACAGCCGGCCCTTGGCGACGTAGAACTGGAACAGGCAATGGCACGGCGGCAGCGCCATCTTGTCGACATCGGCGGGATTCCATGCGGTGACGATCAGCCGGCGGGAATCCGGATTGCGCCGGATCGCAGCAACCAGATTGGCGATCTGATCAATTGTCTGGCCGTCGCGCGCGGGCCACGACCGCCATTGCCGGCCATAGACCGGGCCGAGATCACCATGTTCGTCCGCCCATTCGTCCCAGATGCGAACCCCGTGATCGTTGAGATATTTGACGTTGGTGTCGCCGGCCAAAAACCAGAGCAGCTCGTAGATAATGGATTTGACGTGCAGCTTCTTGGTCGTGAGCAGTGGAAAGCCTTGCGTCAGGTCGAACCGCGTCTGGCGGCCGAACACCGACAGCGTGCCGGTTCCGGTGCGGTCATGTTTCTCCACGCCGTCGGCGAGAACGTGCTCCATCAGGTCGAGGTATTGCCGCACGGGAGCTCCTGTGAGTCGTGCAAAGGAGTTTACCGCGCGCAGCGGCTGCGCGAAATGCGCCGGCGGGCCCCAGACCGGCCGGTGGATACCGGTTGCCGTCAGGTCTCGCCTTCGACGAACACCTCTTCACGCCGTGAGCGGATCATCGGCAAGACCGCGAGCACGAGGAGCAGAACCGCGAGCGCCAGCAGCGTCGCCGAGATCGGCCGATACACGAATGTCATGGGATCGCCGCGGGCGATCAGCATCGCGCGGCGCAGGTTCTCTTCCATCAACGGACCCAGCACATAGCCGAGCAGCATCGGCGCCGGTTCGAACTCGAGCTTGATCAGCCAGTACCCGACCAGCGCAAACACCGCCGTCATCGCAACATCGAACGGTGCATTGTTGATCGAATAGTTGCCGATGTTGCAGAAGATCAGGATCGCCGGAAACATCATGCGGTACGGCACCCGCAGCAGGCGGACCCAGAGCCCAACCAGCGGCAGGTTGATGACGACCAGCATCAGGTTGCCGAGCCACATCGACGCGATCATGCCCCAGAACAGGTCGGGCTGCTTGGTCATGACCTGCGGGCCAGGCACGATGCCGTGGATGGTCATTGCGCCGACCATCAGCGCCATCACCGCGTTGGGCGGGATGCCAAGGGTGAGCAGCGGAATGAACGACGTCTGCGCCGCCGCGTTGTTGGCGCTCTCGGGCGCGGCCACGCCTTCGATGGCGCCGCGGCCGAAGCGTGACGGGTCCTTGGCCACCTTCTTTTCGAACGTGTAGGCCGCAAACGCCGCGATC
>DATIPA010000052.1:0-50535 GCA_035472475.1 Xanthobacteraceae bacterium
ATCGTGCCTGACATCGAGGTGCTGCAAGACGTGCCCGAGGAAGTGAAGGCGCGGATGTCGGGCGACATCAAGGGCGAGTCCTCGCTGCGCGGGCATCTCAAGGCCGCGGAGGGCGACGAGAAGGGGGGTTCGCAGTCCTACATTCCGACCGACACCAAGGACGACAAGGCGCTCAACAAGGCGCTCGAACTCCTGCGCGGAACCATGGCTAACGCGGCCCAACCATCAAATGCGAAAGCTGACTCGGTTCCGAACTGACGGGCTGTTTGAAGGCACGCGGTAAGCGACGAGGGGTGGCCACGGCCGCCCCTCTTGGTTTTCGGCCAGCGAAATGCCCCGAGGGATCCAACATGCCTCGTACCGAAGATCTGCCATATCGGCCGTGCGCCGGGATGGCCGTCCTTGACCGCAGCGGTCGCGTGTTGATTGGCCGCCGGGTCGAGGGACCTGAGCATGTCGACGAAGCCCACGCCTGGCAGATGCCGCAAGGCGGCATCGACGAGGGCGAGGACCCTTATCCAGCCGCGCTGCGCGAACTCTATGAGGAAACCAATGTCCGCTCGGTCGAGAAACTCGGCGAGATCGCGGAGTGGCTCTATTACGATCTGCCCCGCGATCTCGTTGGGCGCGCCTGGAAGGGCCGCTATCGCGGGCAGAAGCAGAAATGGTATGCGTTTCGGTTCGTCGGCCCCGAGAGCGAAATCGATATCGAGCATCCCGCGGGTGGGCACGAGCCCGAATTCGTCGAATACCGCTGGGAGCCGATGGCGAACCTGCCGAACCTAGTGGTGCCGTTCAAGCGCACCGTCTACGAGCGGGTAGTCCGCGAGTTCAGCGCACTCGCGAAGTAGGCGCCTTGGCCGCCGGATGCGTCTTCAATGCATCCCGGTGGATTGCAGATGGGTGCCTACGGCCTTGAAATGATCGAGCCGCTCGAGCTCGCGGTCGAGCAGTGATCCGACCTCGATGTGTTTGATCTTGTCTTCCGTCTCGGCGATCCGCGCAGCCAGCATGGCCAGATCGAGGTCCTCGAGCGAGGTCGCGTAGTCTGCCAGCACGGTCAGGCCCTGCGGCGAAACTTCGGCAAAGCCACCAAAGATGACGAGGCGCTGGGCATCGCTTCCGACCCTGACGGTGAGCACGCCCGGGCGCAGGAGCGCGACCAGCGGCGCGTGGTCGGCGAGCACGCCGAAATCGCCATCCATGCCCGGAATATCAACTTGGTCAACCTCGCCCGAAAACAAAAGCTTGTCCGGCGCAACCAAGTTGAAGTGAAACATAGCCATTGGTGAGCTCTCAATCGTCGCCGGCTGCGGACAAACAAACCGTCACGCGGCTTCTGCCGCCAGCCGTTTGCCCTTCTCGACCGCGCCCTCAATGGTGCCCACCATGTAGAAGGCAGCCTCGGGAAGATGATCGTATTTGCCCTCGCACAAGCCCTGGAACCCGCGGATGGTATCGGCGACGTCGACGAACACGCCCTTGGTGCCGGTAAAAACCTCGGCGACGTGGAATGGCTGGCTGAGGAAGCGCTCGATCTTGCGAGCCCGCGCCACGGTCAGCTTATCCTCTTCGGACAGCTCGTCCATGCCAAGGATTGCAATGATGTCTTGCAGGGCCTTGTAGCGTTGCAGGATCGACTGCACCTGGCGCGCGACGTTGTAGTGCTCTTCCCCAACAATGCGCGGATCGAGCATGCGTGACGTCGAGTCGAGCGGATCCACTGCCGGATAGATGCCCTTCTCGGCGATTGAGCGCGCCAACACCGTCGTGGCGTCAAGATGCGCGAACGAGGTCGCGGGCGCTGGGTCGGTGAGGTCGTCAGCCGGAACATAGATCGCCTGCACCGACGTAACCGACCCCTTCTGGGTCGTGGTGATGCGCTCCTGCAACGCGCCCATGTCGGTCGCGAGCGTCGGTTGATATCCGACCGCTGACGGAATGCGCCCCAGCAACGCCGATACCTCGGAACCGGCCTGGGTGAAGCGGAAGATGTTATCGACGAAGAACAGCACGTCCTGGCCTTGATCGCGGAAATACTCGGCGACGGTCAGGCCTGACAGGCCGACGCGCGCGCGGGCGCCCGGCGGCTCGTTCATCTGGCTGTAAACCAGTGCGCATTTTGAGCCGGCCGCCGAGCCGTTGTTCTTCTTGGGGTCCTTGTTGACGTTCGATTCGATCATCTCATGATAGAGATCGTTGCCTTCGCGTGTGCGCTCGCCGACGCCGGCAAACACCGAGTAGCCGCCGTGCGCCTTGGCGATGTTGTTGATGAGCTCCTGGATGATCACGGTTTTGCCGACGCCGGCGCCGCCGAACAGGCCAACCTTGCCGCCGCGGGCGTAAGGCGCCAACAGATCAACGACCTTGATCCCAGTGACCAGAACCTGCGCCTCTGTCGACTGATCGGTGTATAGCGGAGTCGGCTGGTGAATGGCGCGGCGCTCGGTCGCCTGCACCGGACCGGCCTCGTCGACTGGTTCGCCGATGACGTTGATGATGCGCCCAAGCGTTCCGTCCCCGACCGGCACCGTGATCGGCAGGCCGGTATCGACGACCTCCTGGCCGCGCACCAGGCCCTCGGTCGTATCCATGGCGACCGTTCGCACCGTCGACTCACCGAGATGCTGCGCCACTTCGAGCACCAGCCGGTTGCCTTGGTTCTTGGTTTCGAGCGCGTTCAGGATCGCCGGCAGGTGATCGCCGAACTGCACATCGACGACCGCGCCGATCACCCGCGTAACCCGTCCACTTTCGTTGGCCATTGTGTCCCTCGTTCGGAATGGCGTTACAGCGCTTCGGCGCCGGAAATGATCTCGATCAGCTCTTTGGTAATCATGGCTTGCCGCGTGCGGTTATAGGCGAGCGTCTGCTTGCGGATCATATCGCCGGCGTTGCGGGTGGCATTGTCCATCGCGCTCATCTGCGCGCCATAGAACGAGGCGTTGTTCTCGAGCAGCGCGCGGAAGATCTGCACCGCAATGTTGCGTGGCAGCAGCTCATCGAGGATGTCGTCCTCGTCTGGCTCATATTCGTAAGCAGATCCGGCACCGTTGCTTTCCTGCTCGGGTACCACCGCCGGAATGATCTGCTGGGCGGTCGGTATCTGCGCAATGACCGATTTGAAGCGGGAGAAAAACAGCGTGCAGACGTCGAATGCGCCTTGGTCGTAGAGTGCGATCACCCGCTTCGCCACGTCCTCCGCGTTCACGAAGGCGATCTGGCGAACCGAACGCAACTCGACGGTCTCGATGATCTGTTTTTCGAACGTCCGTTTGATCTGGTCGTAACCTTTGCGGCCAACGCAGAAAAACTTCACCTCTTTGCCTTGTGCGATCAGCGCCGTCGCCCGCTCGCGCGCAAGCCGCACGATCGCCGAGTTGAACGGACCGCACAGGCCGCGCTCGCCGGTGCAGACGAGCAGGAGATGGACCTGGTCCTTGCCGGTTCCGGCCAGCAGCTTGGGCGCAGCGGAGATGTCGGGAACCGATTCAGCGATCTTGCCGAGAACCCGTTCCATGCTCTCCGCATACGGCCGCGCCGCTTCGGCCGCGCTCTGCGCACGCCGGAGTTTCGATGCGGCGACCATTTGCATGGCCTTGGTGATCTTCTGCGTCGCCTTGGTGGCGGCGATGCGCACCCGCATGTCCTTCAGGCTGGGCATGGGCGATCAGTCCCTAGCTCCTGCTACGCGCCACGTCATGCAAACGACTTCGCATAGTCTTCGACCGCCGCCTTGAGCTTGGCAGCCACCGCGTCATCGAGATCGCGGCTGTCGCGAATGGCGTTGAGAATGTCGGCGTGCTTGGAGTGGATCAGGTGCAGAAGACCGGACTCGAATGAACGCACGCGGTCGACCGGAAAGGTGTCAAGATATCCATTGACGCCGGCATAGATGACGACGACCTGCTCCTCCATCTTGAGCGGCGAGAATTGCGGCTGCTTGAGCAGCTCGGTTAGTCGCGAGCCGCGGCTGAGCAGGCGCTGGGTCGTGGCGTCGAGATCAGAACCGAACTGAGCGAAGGCCGCCATCTCGCGATACTGGGCAAGCTCGCCCTTGATCTTGCCGGCAACCTTCTTCATCGCCTTGGTCTGCGCCGAGGAGCCCACGCGCGACACGGATAGGCCGACGTTCACGGCCGGCCGGATGCCTTGATAGAACAGGTCGGTCTCCAGGAAGATCTGTCCATCGGTAATCGAGATCACGTTCGTCGGAATATAGGCCGACACGTCGTTGGCCTGCGTCTCGATGATCGGCAGCGCCGTCAGCGAGCCGTTGCCGGAGGCGTCGCCCATCTTGGCGGCACGCTCGAGCAGGCGGGAATGCAAATAGAACACGTCGCCCGGATAGGCCTCGCGGCCGGGTGGCCGCCGCAGCAGTAGCGACATCTGGCGATAGGCGACCGCCTGCTTCGAGAGATCGTCGTAGATGATGACCGCGTGCATGCCGTTGTCGCGGAAGAATTCGCCCATAGTGCACCCCGTGAACGGCGCCAGATATTGCATGGGCGCGGGGTCCGATGCGGTGGCGGCGACGATGATCGAATACTCGAGCGCGCCTTGTTCCTCCAGCACCTTCACAAACTGCGCGACGGTCGAGCGCTTCTGGCCGATCGCCACGTAGACACAGTAGAGCTTGATCTTCTCGTCGCCGGTCGCATTGAGCGACTTCTGATTAAGGATCGTGTCGAGCGCGATCGCGGTCTTGCCGGTCTGGCGATCGCCGATGATAAGTTCGCGCTGGCCGCGGCCGATCGGGATCAGCGCATCGATTGCTTTGAGGCCGGTCGCCATCGGCTCGTGCACTGATTTGCGCGGGATGATGCCGGGCGCCTTCACGTCGACGCGGCGACGTTCCTGCGCGGCGATTGGCCCCTTGCCGTCGATCGGATTGCCGAGCGCGTCGACCACGCGGCCGAGCAGCGCCTTGCCGACCGGAGCGTCCACGATCGCGCGCGTGCGTTTGACGGTCTGACCTTCCTTGATTTCGCGGTCATTGCCAAAGATCACGATGCCGACGTTGTCGGTCTCGAGGTTGAGCGCCATGCCGCGTATGCCGTTCTCGAACTCGACCATCTCGCCGGCCTGCACGTTGTCGAGGCCGTAGACGCGGGCGATGCCGTCGCCGACGGAGAGCACCTGGCCGACTTCCGAAACCTCGGCTTCCTGGCCGAAATTCTTAATCTGCTCTTTGAGGATTGCGGAGATTTCCGCGGCGCGGATGTCCATCAGCCTGCCTCTTTCATCGCGTGCTTGATCGCACTCAGCTTGGTACGCAGCGAACTGTCGACCATGCGGCTGCCGAGCTTGACGATCAGCCCGCCGATGATCGAAGGATCGACATGGACGTTCATCTGCACATCCTTGCCGGTCACCGCCGCCAAAGTGCTCTTGATTTCGGTGAAGCGCGCGTCGTTGAGTCGCTCAGCAACCGTGACGTCGGCCGTCACCTCACCCTTGTAGTTGGCGACCAGTGCCCGAAAGTCTCGGATCATCTGACGCACGGCGAACAGCCGTCGGTTAGCAGCCACGACCTTGAGGAACTGCGCCGAGAGCCCGGTGACGCCCGCGCGCTGGAGCACGGCAGCAAGCGCTTTGGCCTGCTCGTCGGCACCGAATACCGGGCTGCGGATCAGCCGCATCAGGTCGGGATTGGCAGCGGCCAACTGGTCAAACGTGTCGAGGTCGTTTTTGATTTGGTCGATCGATCCGGCCTCAGCGGCAAGCTCGAAAAGCGCGGTCGCGTAACGGCCAGCCATTCCGGAAACAATCGATCCTTCGCCTGCCATCGCGCGTCGTCTCTCAGGGCCAAGTTCCCAGGTGCGGCCTGGTTGCGGCGACCAGCGTCAAACCCTTGAAGGGCAAGGGAATTGTGCGATCCCAAGGGCCGCAGCTCTGGCCCCCGAGCCCCGCAAAATCGCGCGGTTTGCTAACACACGATCAACGGCGGTGCAACAAAAGCAAACTTATCGGAGAAGCCGTCGCATCGGTCGACGCCGGGAGGCACGCGTGGAGCGCACGGCCGTTATCCAACGCACGTTTCACAATCCGAACCGCCACTGTGATAACTCCCGCGCTCGATTGGACGCCAAGGGTGAACGGCGGGCGCGTGTTGTCGTCACCGCGTCTGCCTTCTGAAATCCACACAGGTGCCGGGTGAAACGCCAATCGCACGACCTCAAGGCAAGGCTGATGCTTGTTGTGTTGAGCTTTGCCTGGGGGCTCACGTGGCCCGCGATGAAGATCGCGCTGAGCGACATTCCGCCGTTCAGCATGCGGGTCTCGAGCTTGGCGGTCGGCGGGGTCGCGCTCTACGCGCTCGCACGGCTGCAGGGGCATACCCTGCGCATTAAAAACCGCGCGGCCTGGGTGCACGTCTTTGTCATCGCCTGCCTTAATATGGTGGTCTTCAGCATGTGCGTCGCATTCGCACAACTGCTTGCGACGACCGGGCGCGTCGCCATGCTCGTTTACACCATGCCGATTTGGACAAGCTTGATGGCGCGCGTCGTGCTCGGCGAGCGGTTCACGGGTGCCGGCGCCTTGGCGTTGGGATTGTGCTGCGTCGGCATGGCCGTGTTGATTTATCCGCTGGCCTCGACCGGCGTGCCGGCAGGACTTCTGCTCGCGCTCGGCGCCGCCATCAGCTGGGCGGCCGGCACGGTGTACATGAAATGGGCCGATATCGACGTCGACCCAATGGCCCTCTCGATCTGGCAGGTGGTAATCGCGCTTTTCATCCTCGGCGCCTGCATCCCGATTTTCCAGGATGAAGTCCACCTGTTGGATGCGCGTCCCGCCGCACTGTGGGGCGTGGTGTTCGCCGGGCTCATGGGCTCGGGTCTCGCCTATTTCCTCTGGTACAACGTGATCGGCTTGGTCCCGGCGATGACCGCGTCATTGGGCGTGCTCAGCGCCCCAGTGATTGGTGTCGTTTCCTCCGCGCTCCTTCTTGGCGAACGTCCCACGACCACCGACGTCGTTGGCTATGCCTTGATCTTTGCGGCCTCTGCATGCGTCCTGCTGCAGCCGCAGGCGCCTCAAGTCACCCCGGACGCCTGAGATCGCTATTACAGGAAGCTTTGCGGATCGACGTCGATCTCAAGCTTCAGGTTGCCCTTGATCTTGGGCGCGGCGGTGAACCACCCGCGCAGGAAACCAGAAAGGTCGAAGGCCCGTGGCGACTTCACCAGAATGCGAAATCGATAGCGTCCGCGTACGACCGCAAGCGGAGCTTCAGCAGGGCCGAGTATTCGCACCTCGTCGGCGCGGGGCGCGGCAGCGGCAAGCCGGCGTGCAAAGGATTCCGCCATAAGGCGATCGCCGGCCGAAATAACGAGACTCGCGAGCCGCCCGAACGGCGGGTAGCCGGAACGCTCACGCGCCGCGATTTCGGCAGCATAAAACGCGTCGCGGTCCTGAGCGACCAAGGCCCTCATGACCGGATGGTCCGGTTGATGTGTCTGCAGCAGGCCACGCCCCTGACCCGCGGCACGCCCCGCGCGACCCGCGACCTGATGCAGAAGCTGGAAGGTCCGTTCGGCCGCGCGGGGATCGCCATTGGCGAGCCCGAGGTCGGCATCAACGACCCCGACTAGGTTGAGCTTTGGAAAATGATGGCCTTTGGCGACGACCTGGGTTCCGATGACGATGTCGACATGGCCGTCCACGACTGACTTGAGCTCCTCGCGCATACGCTCAATGCTGGCCACCAGATCGCTCGACAGGACCAGCACGCGGGCGTCGGGAAACAGGCCGGCGACCTCTTCCTCAAGCCGCTCCACCCCCGGACCACAGGCGACGAAGGATTGCGTCGCCGCGCAATGCGGACAGGCATCGGGCGCCGGCATCGCAAAGCCACAGTGATGGCAGACGAGCCGGCGCCGGAAGCGATGGTCGACCAGCCAGGCGTCGCAATTCGGGCAGGCGAACCGGTAGCCGCACGCGCGACACAGCGTCAGCGGGGCGTAGCCGCGCCGATTGAGGAACAGCAGCGCCTGCTCGTTTTGCTCAAGCGCGCGCCGGACATCTTCGACGAGCCGCGGGGCGATGAAGTGTCCGCGCGGCGGGCCTTCGCGGGTGAGGTCGATCGCTTCGATGGCCGGCAGGCTCTGGCCGCCGAACCGCTCCGGCAGGCTCAGCCTGCGATACCGGCCGCGCCGCGCGTTCACCTCGGTTTCGACCGAGGGCGTAGCGGACGCGAGCACGACCGGGATATCGGCGATGCGGGCGCGCACGACCGCCATGTCGCGAGCGTTATAGCGGGCGCCATCTTCCTGCTTGTAGGCAGTGTCCTGCTCTTCATCGACCACGATGAGACCGAGATCCGCGTAGGGCAGAAACAGCGCCGAGCGTGCTCCGACGACGGCGCTGACCTCCCCGGCCGCGATCGCTGCCCAGGTGCGTGCGCGCTTACGCGGGGAAATTTCCGAATGCCACTCGGCGGGTCGCACGCCGAAGCGCTGCGCAAAGCGATCGAGGAACTGCCCGGTCAGGGCGATTTCAGGCATCAGGATGAGGGTTCGCCGGCCGCGCCGGATGTTTTCGGCGACCGCCTCGAAATAGACCTCGGTCTTGCCAGAACCGGTAACGCCGTCGACCAGGGTGACTGAAAATCCGCCGTGCGCGACGCTCGCGCGCAACGCCTCGGCGGCGGCGCGCTGGGCGTCGGTGAAATCGGGCGCGGCGTGGGATGGATCGGGCGCGCGCGCGACCGGCGCGGGCGGCAACGGCAGGGCTTCCAGCGTGCCTTCATCGACCAGCGCGTCGATCACGCCCGCGCTGACGCCAGCCTCCTCGGCGGCTTCGCCCTTGGGGCGCGCGAGCCCATCGGCCAGCAGGGCCAAAACGCGCAGCCGGGTCGCGGTCATCCGCTCTGGGGCGGGACCCACCAGACGCACCCCGAGGCGCACCCGTTCGGGCCCCAGATGCGCGCCCATGCGCAAGCACATGCGCAGGACCGTGCCGCGCGCGGTCAGCGTATAGTCCGCGACCCAATCGATGAACTTGCGCAGCTCCGGCTTGAGCGGCGGGTATTCGAGCTTCTGTTCGACGTCCTTGAGCCGATTGTCGAGCCGCGGGTTGAGCACGGCATCGGTGGCCCACACCACGCCCAGGGTTTCGCTCGCGCCAAGCGGCACGCCGACCAGATCGCCCGGTCCGAGTTCGAGGTCGGCCGGCACGCGATATGAATAAGTGTGGTCGAGGGCGACCGGAACCAGCACCTCGACTATCCGCTTTTCCATGCGAACCTCTAACAGAATCGCATTTTAACAAAGGCGCAACGGCTCGGTGTGATTATCGGGGTCTGCTATGTGCTGGATCGGGTGATGACCAAGGCCGACGATTTGTCATTTGCGGCGCCGGAGCTTGCCGGCGAACTCACGCGCTGGCTCGAACATTTGTCGGCCGAGCGGCGCATGTCGGGAAAGACATGCGAGGCCTACGGGCGTGATGTGCTGCAGTTTCTGCGCTTCATGGCGGAGCACTTCGGGTCGCGCGTGACGTTGGCACGGCTCGCCAAGCTTTCACCCGCGGATGTCCGCGCGTTCATGGCGGCGCGTCGCGCCGACGGCATCGCAAGCCGCTCGCTGATGCGCGCCTTGGCAGGCGTGCGATCGTTCGCGCGGTTTCTGGAACGCAACGGCAAGGGCAAGGTCGGCGCGCTCGCGGCGGTGCGCGCCCCCAAGATTGCCCGCACTTTGCCCAAGCCGCTCGCGGTGGGTGACGCCAAACGGGTGAGCGACGTCGATCTGCGCGCCGGCGAGGAGCGGGAGCCCTGGATCCTTGCGCGCGATGCGGCGGTGCTCGCGCTGTTGTACGGATCGGGCTTGCGCATCGCCGAGGCGCTCGGGCTGCGCCGGCTCGATGCGGCGGCCCCCGGTGGGGTGCTCGTCGTCACCGGAAAGGGCAACAAGTCCCGCATGGTTCCGGTGTTGCCGCAGGTGCTGCAATTGATTGCCCAGTACGTCGCGATTTGCCCATACGATTTGTCGCCCAACGGGCCGTTGTTCGTCGGCGCCAAAGGCGGTCCGCTGTCGCCGCGGATCGTGCAATTGGTGATGGCGCGTCTGCGCGGTGGGCTGGGATTGCCGGACTCAGCAACGCCGCACGCGCTACGGCATTCCTTCGCAACCCACCTGCTTGCACGCGGCGGTGATCTGCGCGCCATCCAGGAACTGCTCGGCCATGCGTCGCTGTCGACGACGCAAATATACACCGGGGTCGATTCCGAGCGCTTGCTCGAAGTCTATGCCAGCGCGCATCCGCGCGCCTGACGCCCGTACGTCACAACCCCTTGCGTCCGGGCGCGGGCTGTTCAATCGTGCGCCGGATCGAATTGTCGTCGTATTTTCCAAGGAAAATACTCGTAACCGGCAAAACGGCGAGGAACCAACAGCGGGGGACCATGAGCGCACACGAGCAAATGGAGCATGCCGAGCACGTCGAGCACGCGGCGGAACACAACAAGCAAATTGCGCTCCTGATAGCGGTGCTGGCGCTGTTCCTGGCGTTCTCGGAAACGCTGGGTAAAAGCGCCCAGACCGAAGGAATCGGCGGCAACGTCGAAGCGTCCAACCTGTGGGCCTTCTTTCAAGCCAAGAGCATTCGCCGGACCGTCGTGCTGACGGCGGCGGAGGCCATGAAAGTCGAGGTTGAAAACGCCGGCAGCGATGCGGCCAAAGCCGCAATGCAAAAACAAATCGACGACTGGCAGAAGACGGCGGCCCGCTATCGTTCAGAGCCCGAAACTCACGAAGGCACAGCCGAACTAGCCGAGCGTGCCAAGGAGGCCGAGCACGCGCGCGACACCGCGCTCGCGCGCTACCACAATTATGAGATCGCGTCGGCCGCGTTTCAGATCGCGATCGTCATGGCGTCGGCAAGCATCATCACGGGAATGATCGGCCTCGCATGGGTGGCGGGCCTGCTTGGTTTGGCGGGGGTAGGGTTCATGGCGCTTGGCCTGTTTGCGCCGGAAATCCTGCATCACGTGCTATAGCAGGCTTGTTTGCCGCCGTGGCGGCCCGGCTACATCCCTTGCGGCTCAAGCGGTGGCGGCAGGTGCATGCGGCGCCTGATGCGCTGCAGCAGACGAAACGCTCGTGGCGCGCGCTTTAGTCCGAGGATGCGCGTACGGTATCTGATGCGCTGCACGATCGGATCGACTAGTTCGTGCGCCCGTCGACGCAGCCAGATCACATAACTATAAAACGCGTGAAACCAGGCGAGCTGCAGCAGCTTGTCGCGTCCCGCCTCGAACACGAACGCCGTCGTTCCGATTGCGCCCAACTTTGCGAACACGAACACGCCGACGCCCTCGATCCACGCGCCGGTTGCCATCAACCAGAATGCCAGCATCTTTAAGGGCAGCACGGCGCCGGCCGGCAGCACCAGCAGTACGAGTGTTCCGATCGGCGGTAATTTGTCGATCCTGCGCGCCAGTTCAGCCTTGAGGCGCGCAAGCGGTATGATCGCCACGATGCGAGCGACGACCGGCTCAAGCCGATCCCACAGCCAAGCCTCGATCAGGAAAATGATCGCGAGAAACACCAAGATCGGTCGCAGGACGCGGCGCATCCGCAGGCTCCCTCAGGGGGCGTCTGGTGATTCTCGCAAGCCCGAGTGGCTTAAATATGGATGGCGCGCTTGTCCACCGCAAGGGCCGCTTCCTTCACGGCCTCGGTGAACGTTGGATGTGGATGTGAGGTGCGCGCAATATCCTCGGATGCGGCCCCGAACTCGATCGCAAGCGCGGCTTCCGCGATCATGTCGCCGGCGTCGGCACCGACGATGTGGACGCCCAACACGCGATCGGTTTTGGCATCAGCGAGAATCTTGACGAAGCCTTCGGTCTGCTGATTGGCCTTGGCGCGTCCGTTGGCGGTGAAGGGAAACTTTCCGACGTTGTAAGCGACGCCGGCGGCTTTTAGTTCCTCCTCGGTCTTGCCGACCGATGCGACCTCCGGATAGGTGTAGATCACGTTTGGGATCGCGTCGTAGTTCACGTGACCGGCCCGACCGGCGAGAATTTCGGCAACCGCGATTCCCTCGTCCTCCGCCTTGTGTGCGAGCATCGGTCCCGCAATCACATCGCCGATGGCATAGATGCCCGCTACGTTGGTTGCGTAGCGATGGTCGACTTCAATGCGGCCGCGATTGTCGAGCGCGACACCAAGCTCCTTCACGCCGAGGCCATTGACGTAAGGCACGCGGCCGACCGCGACCAGCACGACATCAGCTTCGACAGTTTCGGCGGCGCCCCCCGCCGCCGGCTCGACCTGCGCCTTGAGCTTGGCGCCCGAGCTGTCGACCGCGGTGACCTTGGATGACAGCCGGAATGTCATGCCTTGCTTTTCGAGAAGGCGCTGAAACTGTCGCGCCACTTCGGCGTCCATGCCGGGTAAGATGCGATCCAAAAACTCGATCACGTGCACTTGCGCGCCGAGCCGCCGCCAGACTGATCCGAGCTCGAGCCCGATCACGCCGGCGCCGATGATCAGCAGACGTTCCGGCACTTTGCCGAGTACCAGCGCCCCAGTCGACGATACGATGCGTTTCTCGTCGATCGTGGTGCCCTTGAGACGCGCGACGTCGGAGCCGCTGGCGATGACGATGTTCTTGGTTTCGACGGTCTGGGTCTTGCGGTCCGCGGCTTTGACCTCGACGCGGCCGGGCGCTGCGATGCGGGCGACGCCGTTGAACGCATCGATCTTGTTTTTCTTGAACAGGAACGCGACGCCCTTGACGTTGCCCTCAACGCCTTCGTCCTTGAACTTCATCATGGCGGCGAGGTCGAGCTTGGGCTTGTCGACCATGATGCCCATGCGGTCGAACTTGTGGCCGGCTTCCTCGAACAGCTCGGAGACGTACAGGAGCCCCTTGGACGGAATGCAGCCGATGTTAAGGCAGGTGCCGCCGAACGTTGCGTCCTTCTCGACCACCGCGACTTTCATGCCGAGCTGCGCAGCCCGGATGGCGCAGACGTAGCCGCCTGGACCAGTACCGATGACGACGAGGTCGTAGGTCATTGTGCTCTCGATTTTGTCGGGCTGCCGCCGTCGGTCAGGATGGTCACAAATCCAGCACCAGCCGCGTAGGATCTTCCAGAACGTCCTTGACCCGCACCAGGAAGGTCACCGCTTCGCGGCCGTCGACCACCCGATGATCGTAGGAGAGCGCGAGGTACATCATCGGGCGCGGCTCAATTTTGCCGGCGACCACCATCGGCCGTTCCTGGATCTTGTGCATGCCGAGGATGCCGGACTGCGGTGCATTCAGGATCGGGGTCGACATCAACGAGCCGTAGATCCCGCCGTTGGAGATGGTGAAGGTGCCGCCCTGCATCTCCTCGAGCTTGAGCGTGCCGTCGCGTGCGCGCCGGCCGAAGTCGGCAATCTCCTTCTCGATCTCGGCGAGCGATTTGCGGTCGCAGTCGCGCACCACCGGCACCACGAGGCCTTTCTCCGTGCCGACGGCGACGCCGATGTGATAGTAGTTCTTGTAGACGATGTCGGTGCCGTCGATCTCGGCATTGACGGCGGGAATTTCCTTGAGCGCCTGAACGCAGGCGCGCACGAAGAAGCCCATGAAGCCGAGCTTGGTGGCGTGCTTCTTCTCGAACAACTCTTTGTATTGATTGCGCAGCGCCATCACGTGGGTCATGTCGACCTCGTTGAAGGTCGTGAGCATGGCCGCTGTGTTCTGGGCATCCTTGAGCCGGCGTGCGATCGTCTGGCGCAGCCGCGTCATGCGCACGCGTTCTTCGCGCGCCGCATCGTCCGGCGGCGAGGGGGCGCGGACCTGCACGGAGGCGGCCGGCTGCGGCACCGGAGTCGGTTGCGCGGCGGCGCGCTCGATCTCGGCCAGCATGTCGCCCTTGGTCACGCGTCCGTCCTTGCCACTGGCGGGCACGGTCGAAGGATCGATGCCGGTCTCGGCCGCGATCTTTCGCACCGAAGGCGCCAGTGGCGCATCGGCGGGCACCGATTTGGCGGGCGCGGGCGCCGCCTGCGCCGCAGGCGCGGCGGGTGCGGGTAATGGTTTTGGCGCAGGCGAGGGTGCCGCCTTCGCAGGAGCCGCTGCCGCGCCGGCGCCTGGCTTGATTTCACCCAGCAGCGCGCCGACCGCGACCGTCTCGCCATCCTTGGCGGCGATGCCCGAGAGAACGCCGGCGGTCGGGGCCGGAACCTCGATGGTCACCTTATCGGTCTCGAGTTCGACCAACGGCTCGTCCACCTTGACCTCATCGCCCGCCTTCTTGAACCAGCGGCCGATGGTCGCTTCGGTCACGGATTCCCCGAGTGTCGGAACGCGAATTTCGGTCATGGCGTCGCTCTCATTTGGTCTAGCGATTCTCGTTGCGGGCAAATTGTTCTGGTCGGCCGTCTCATCCAAGCGCTTCGTCAAGGAAGGCCTTGAGTTGTGCCAGGTGCTTGGACATCAAGCCGCTTGCAGTCGCCGCCGCTGCCGGCCGTCCCGCATAGCGCGGACGCCGGTGCGTTGCATTGATCTGGTTGAGCACCCACTCGATGTAATTCTCGGCGAAGTTCCAAGCCCCCATGTTGCGCGGCTCCTCCTGGCACCAGACCACTTCGGCGGTTTTGAAGCGTGACAGCTCCAGCAGCAGCGCCTTGGTTGGGAACGGATAGAGCTGCTCGACCCGGAGCAGGTAGATGTCGTCGATGCCGCGCTTCTCGCGCTCCTCGTAGAGGTCGTAGTAGACCTTGCCGGAGCACAGCACGACGCGCCGGATTTTGTCGTCGCTGACAAGCTTGATCTTCTCACCCGGCAGCTGCTGCGCGTCGTCCCACAACAGTCGGTGAAAGCTCGTGTCCGGGCCCATTTCTGCGAGGTGCGAGACGGCGCGCTTGTGGCGCAGCAAACTCTTCGGCGTCATCAGGATCAGCGGTTTGCGGAAATCGCGGTGCAGCTGGCGGCGCAGGATATGAAAGTAGTTGGCCGGCGTGCTGCAGTTTGCGACCTGCATGTTGTCTTCCGCGGCCATTTGCAGAAAGCGTTCGAGGCGTGCCGACGAATGCTCGGGGCCCTGGCCCTCGTACCCGTGCGGCAACAGACACACGAGGCCGGACATGCGCAGCCACTTGCGCTCGCCCGACGAGATGAATTGATCGAACAGAACCTGTGCCCCGTTGGCGAAGTCGCCGAACTGAGCTTCCCACAGCGTCAGGGCATCGGGCTCGGCGAGCGAATAGCCATATTCGAACCCAAGCACCGCCTCTTCCGAGAGCATCGAATTGACCACCTCGTAGCGAGCCTGTTTCTCGCTCAGATGGTTGAAGGGCGTGTGACGCGCCTCGTTCTCCTGATCGATCAGAACCGAGTGGCGTTGAGTGAATGTGCCGCGCTCGCTGTCCTGCCCCGAGAGACGAACCCGATGGCCTTCGAGCAGGAGCGAGCAGAACGCGAGCGCCTCCGCGGTCGACCAGTCGATACCGGCGCCCTCGTCGATCGCTTTGCGGCGCGCGTCGAGAAAGCGCGCGATGGTGCGATGCAGGTGGAAGCCTTCCGGCACCGACGTGATCTTGCTGCCGATCTCCTTGAGTTCCTCGATCGCCACACCGGTCCGGCCGCGGCGCGGGTCATCGGACAACTCTGCGACCTTCACGCCGGACCAGCGGCCGTCGAGCCAGTCGGCGCTGTTGGCCTTGTAGCCCTGGCTCGCCTCCACCTCGGCATCGAGGCGCGCGCGCCAATCGGCCTTCATCTTGTCGACCTCGCCCTCGGTCACCACGCCCTCGGCGGTGAGCTGCTTGGTGTAGATGTCGAGCGTCGTCGGATGCTGGCGGATCGCCTTGTACATCAGTGGCTGGGTGAACGACGGCTCGTCGCCTTCGTTGTGCCCAAAGCGCCGATAGCAGAACATGTCGAGCACGACCGGTTTCTGGAACCTTTGCCGGAACTCCGTCGCGACCTTGGCGGCGAACACCACGGCTTCGGGGTCGTCGCCGTTGGCATGGAAGATCGGAGCTTCGATCATCTTGGCGACGTCGGAGGGATAAGGCGACGAACGCGAAAAGCGCGGATAGGTGGTGAAGCCGATCTGATTGTTGATGATGAAATGCAGCGACCCACCGGTTCGGTGGCCGCGCAGTCCGGACAGTCCGAAGCATTCCGCGATCACGCCCTGGCCGGCGAACGCTGCGTCGCCCGAGATCAGCAGCGGCATCACTGACGTGCGGTCCGAGCCGGTGGCGCCGTGCTGGTCCTGCTTGGCGCGGGTTTTACCGAGCACAACCGGGTTGACGATTTCGAGATGCGACGGATTGGCGGTCAACGACAGGTGGACCTGGTTGCCGTCGAACTCGCGATCGGAAGACGCGCCCAGATGATATTTGACGTCGCCTGAACCTTCGACGGCGTCGGGGGTCGCCGAGCCGCCCTTGAATTCATGGAAGATCGTGCGATGCGGCTTGCCCATGACCTGGGCGAGCACGTTGAGGCGGCCGCGATGCGCCATTCCGATCACGATGTCTTTGACGCCGAGCGCACCGCCGCGCTTGATGATCTGCTCGAGCGCCGGGATCATCGACTCGCCGCCGTCGAGACCGAAGCGCTTGGTGCCGGTGAACTTGAGATCGCAGAACTTCTCGAAGCCTTCCGCTTCGACGAGCTTGTTGAGGATTGCGCGCTTGCCCTCGCGGGTGAAGCTGATTTCCTTGTCTGGTCCTTCGATGCGTTCCTGCAGCCAGCCCTTCTGAGCCGCGTCCGAGATGTGCATGAACTCGACGCCCAAGGTCTGGCAGTACGTGCGCTGCAGGATGGCGACGATCTCGCGGATCGTGGCGAACTCGAGTCCGAGCACATGATCGATGAAGATCTTGCGATCGTAGTCGGCTTCGGTGAACCCGTAGGTGCGGGGATCGAGCTCCTCGTGATCTTTCGGAGGCTCAAGACCAAGCGGGTCGAGCTTGGCGTGAAAGTGGCCGCGGATCCGGTACGCGCGGATCAGCATGAGGGCACGCACCGAGTCCCGGGTCGCTTGTTGCACGTCGGCCGGCGTGAGCTCGACGCTTTTGCTCTGCGCTTTGGCCTTGACCTTGTCGCCGATCGTCTTCTCGACCTCGGACCAATCGCCGTCGAGCGCGGAGACGAGTTCGCCGCGCGCAGGCACCGGCCAGTTTGGCCGCTGCCAGGAGGGACCCTGCGCGCTCTTGCGAACGTCGGCGGCGTTGTCCTTCAGGCTCGCGAAGAATTCCTGCCAGGCGCGGTCGATGGCCTTCGGGTCCTGCTCGTAGCGGGCGTACAGGTCGTCGAGGTAATCGGCGTTGCCACCATACAAAAACGAGCTGCGGGCGAAGGCGGCGTTCGCGTCTTGGCGGGACATGGATCGTTCCTGGATGTCGGGGCGGGACCCCGTTCTAGTTTGGATGCTTCAGCCGGGGGCGAGCCCCGACCGGAAGAGAACCTTGATTAAGCCGCCCCGGCCAACGGCAGCGCTCCCGCTCCCGAGCACTATTTAGGGTCTTCTTGCCCTCATTTCACCTTCTGGTTTCGGGCTGATTTGCTCAAAAAGACAGCAAATTCCCGCAAATCATGAATCATCGTTTCAGCACTTCAACGAGCGTTTTTCCGAGCCGTGCCGGCGATGGCGACACCACGATCCCGGCAGCCTCCAACGCGGCGACCTTATGTGGGGCATCGCCCTTGCCGCCGGCGATGATCGCGCCGGCGTGGCCCATGCGACGCCCGGGCGGCGCGGTGCGGCCGGCAATGAAGCCGACGACCGGCTTCTTGCGCCCGCGCTTGGCCTCGTCCGTGAGGAACTGGGCAGCGTCCTCCTCCGAGCTGCCGCCGATCTCGCCGATCATGACGATCGATTGCGTCTCCGGATCCGCGAGAAACATCTCCAGCACTTCGATGAAGTCGGTGCCCTTGACCGGGTCGCCACCGATGCCGACGGCGGTGGTCTGGCCGAGGCCCTCGCGCGTCGTCTGGAACACTGCCTCGTAGGTCAGCGTGCCCGAGCGCGACAGGATGCCAACACTGCCCCGCTTGAAGATATTGCCCGGCATGATGCCGATCTTGCACTCGCCAGCGGTCATCACGCCCGGACAGTTGGGGCCGATCAGGCGCGACTTGGAGCCTGACAGGGCGCGCTTCACCTTCACCATGTCGAGCACCGGAATGCCTTCGGTAATGCACACGATGAGCGCAATTTCGGCCGCGATCGCCTCGCAGATTGCATCGGAGGCGCCGGGGGGCGGCACGTAAATCACGCTCGCGTCGCAGCCGGTTTTTGCCTTCGCCTCGGCAACCGTGTCGAACACCGGCAGTCCTAGATGCGTGCTGCCGCCTTTGCCCGGCGATGTGCCGCCCACCATCTTGGTGCCGTAGGCGATCGCCTGCTCGGAGTGGAAGGTGCCGTTTTTGCCGGTGAACCCCTGGCAGATCACCTTGGTGTTTTTGTCGATGAGGATGGCCATCAAGCGTGCTCCCTCACCGCCTTGACGATCTTCTGGGCGGCATCGTCCAGATCATCCGCCGACGTCACGTTGAGGTTGGAGTGCGCAATGATCTCCTTGCCCTGCGCCACGTTGGTACCCTCGAGCCGGACCACCAGCGGCACCCGCAGACCAACTTCCTTCACCGCCGCGACCACACCCTCGGCAATCACGTCGCAGCGCATGATGCCGCCGAAGATGTTGATCAAAATCCCCTTCACGTTGTGGTCCGAGGTGATGATCTTGAACGCCGCCGTCACCTTTTCCTTCGAAGCGCTGCCGCCGACGTCGAGAAAATTCGCCGGCGCTTCGCCGTAAAGCTTGATGATGTCCATGGTTGCCATGGCGAGGCCGGCGCCGTTGACCATGCAGCCGATGGTGCCGTCGAGCGCGACGTAGTTGAGATCGTATTTCGACGCCTCGATCTCCTTTTCGTCTTCCTCGGTGATATCGCGCAGCGCCACGATGTCGGGGTGGCGGTAGAGCGCGTTGTCGTCAAATCCTATTTTGGCGTCGAGACAGATGAGCTGTCCGGTCTTGGTCACGACCAGTGGGTTGATCTCCAAGAGGCTCATGTCCTTGGCAACGAAGGCGCCGTAAAGCTTGGTCACCAGGCTCTCGGCCTGTTTGGCGAGATCGCCCTTGAGCCCGAGCGCATCGGCGACGCGCCGGCCGTGGTGCGGCATGACGCCGGTTGCCGGATCGACCGAGAACGAGACGATCTTGTCCGGCTGCGTGCGCGCGACTTCTTCGATGTCCATGCCGCCGGCCGTGGAGACGACAAACGCGATCCGCGACGAGCCGCGGTCGACCAGCGCCGAAAAATAGAACTCGCGATCGATAGCCGAGCCTTCCTCGATGTAGAGGCGGGTGACCTGCTTGCCATGCGGACTGGTTTGATGCGTGACCAGGACAGAACCGAGCAAACGCTGGGCTTCCTTGGTGACGTCGTCGATCGATTTGACCACTTTGACGCCGCCGGCTTTGCCGCGGCCGCCCGCATGAATCTGCGCTTTCACCACCCACACCGGACCGCCCAGCTGATGCGCTGCCTTGTCAGCTTCCTCGACCGAGAGTGCCGGTATGCCGCGCGGTACCGGCACGCCGAATTCACGCAACACGGCTTTGGCCTGATATTCGTGGATATTCATGCCGCGTCCTTTTGAGACTGATGCGACGTTGGGGCTCGCGTTGACGAATACGCGGGCCGGTCGAACACGCGCTATTTGGCTAGGCTCGGCGCGATTTTCTTGCAGGCCTCGATCAGGGCTGCGACGCTGTCCGCCGATTTCTCGAACATGGCGCGCTCGATCGAGTTGAGCTCGATCTCGACCACACGCTCCACCCCCTTGGCACCGATCACCACCGGCACTCCGACGTAAATGTCGCGCCGTCCATACTCGCCGGAGAGCCAGGCCGCGCACGGCAGCACCCGCTTCTTGTCGTGCAGATAGCTCTGCGCCATCTCGACCCCCGACGCGGCCGGAGCATAGAACGCGGAGCCGCTCTTGAGCAGGTTGACGATCTCGCCGCCACCGTTGCGGGTGCGATCGACGATCGCCTCGAGCCGGGCCTGGGTGGTCCAGCCGAGCTTGATAAGATCGTGCAGTGGAATTCCTGCAACCGTCGAATAACGAGTCAACGGCACCATTGTGTCGCCATGGCCACCCAGCACGAATGCGTTGACGTCCTCGACCGAGACGTTGAACTCTTCGGCTAGGAAGGTCCGGAACCGTGCGGAATCGAGCACGCCTGCCATGCCCACCACCATGTGCTTGGGCAGCCCCGAACACTTTTGCAGCGCCCACACCATCGCATCGAGCGGATTGGTGATGCAGATGACGAACGCCTTGGGCGCGTATTTGGCAATGCCGGAGCCGACTTGCTCCATCACCTTGAGATTGATGCCGAGCAGATCGTCACGGCTCATCCCCGGCTTGCGGGGTACCCCGGCTGTCACGATGCAAACGTCCGCGCCATCGAGCGCGTCGTAGGAATTGACCCCGATAAAGCGCGCGTCGAAGCCCTCGATCGGTGATGACTGCGCGATATCGAGCGCCTTGCCCTGGGGAATCCCCTCGGCAATGTCGAACATCACGACGTCGCCGAGTTCTTTAAGGCCGATCAGGTGTGCGAGGGTGCCACCAATCTGGCCCGCGCCGATCAGTGCGATCTTGTTACGCGCCATGAGCGGAAAGTCCTTGATACACGCCGGTGCCGGCGCCTGGGGTGTTAGCCGTTTCGCATTACCCGTTCAAGACGCATGCCAGACCGGAGCCTTGCGGCTACGTCTCGATGATACCCTCGGTGGAATGGGTGAGCGTTGGCCCGCGGCCGTGCGGGAGCGACAGGTAGGTTTCCGATCCCATTTCGATCAAACGCGATGCCGTGCGTTTGAACTCGCTCGCTTCGAATCCGTCGTCGGCCCGATACAGCAGGTCGGGCTCCGCTGCCGCCGAGGCAACCAGCTTGACCGCGCGATCATAGAGCGTGTCGATCAACAGAATGAAGCGCTTGGCTTCGTTGCGCCGTTCGTAGGTCATAACCGGTATGTGGTCGATGACGAGCGTATGGTACTCGCGTGCGATCTTCAGAAAATCGACCGCCCCGAGCGGCTGTTCGCAGAGATCCGGAAACGCGAAGCGGGCTGCCCCCATGGCGGCGCGCGGGACATGAACGGTGCGCCCCATGAGGGCAAGGTTCTGCGGAGTTCCACGGTGTCCCGCTGTGAGCCGCAACCAGACGGCATCGAGTGCCAAATCCGCAGCCGCATCATCGGGCATGTACCACGCCTTGGTCCCGGCGAGCTTCTGCAGCCGGAAATCAGTCCGCGCCGCCAGCCGCTCCACATCCATGTGCTCTTCAAGCAGCGCAATGAACGGCACGAACAGCGCCCGATTGAGACCGTCCTTGTAGAGTTCATCGGGCTCGACGTTGGAGGTTGCGACCACCACAACGCCACGACCGAACAGTTGGGTGAACAGGCGGCCGAGGATCATGGCATCGGCGATATCGGTTACGTGAAATTCGTCGAAGCAAAGGACCGACGCCTCGTCGGCAATATCCGACGCCGTGCGGGTGATGGGGTCTCCGTTCGCCTCGCCCTGTTTCTGCTTGAGGCGATAGGCTTGCACGCGTTGATGAACCGCAGCCATGAACTCGTGAAAATGGGTGCGGCGCTTGTGCGGGACTGGACAGCACTCAAAGAACAGATCCATCAGCATCGTCTTGCCGCGCCCGACGTCGCCCCAGATGTAGAGGCCTTTGAGCTCGACGTCCCGCTCGCGCGATCCGAACAGCCAGCCGAGGTGGGACGATTTGCGCGCCAGCTGGCGTTGCCCGAGCCGATCGCTGATCTGCCCCAGCCGCTCGACGAGGCCTCGCTGCGCGCTGTCGGGCTCGATCTCCCCGGCAGCTACTCGGGCCTGATACAGCGCTCGGATGTCGGACATTAGCGATGCGGCCGGCTGCAGGAGGGAATTCCGGGGCGATTTCGTGGTCTTTCCATGGGTAAGTTATGAATTCAATTTCATTTGATGCGAGCCTGGAATACCAGTCGTCGGGTTGTCAAACGCATGGTGCATCGCAATATAGCCAACGATTCGCAGGGCAAAACCGCCCTCTGCACGAGGAAGCGACTTGGTGGGTCGAGGGGCGTCCAAAACGTCAGGAGACCCGGAATGCACAATGTCCTTGTCGACGGCGGTACGATCCGCAAGCTTTGGATCGGTGAAGCCGCCAAATACCGCGACCATTTGCTGAGACTCGATCCGGAAAGCCGGCGCAATCGCTTCGGCGGCGCGGTTTCGGACGAGTTCATCGAGAATTTTGTCGAACTGACCCTCGGCCTCGACGCCGTCATCCACGGCTTCTTCGTGGACGGGATGCTCCGCGGTGCCGCCGAGCTGCGAACGCTCGGGCCCGCGCTCGCCCATGAAGCCGAAGCCGCGTTCTCGATCGAGAAGCCGTGGCAAAGTCACGGCGTGGGTTCGGAGCTTCTGGAACGCACCCTGCTTGCCGCGCGCAACCGCGGCATAAAGCTGATGCACATGACGTGTCTGGCCAACAATCTGCGCATGCAGCAGCTGGCACGCAAGTTCGATGCCGAACTCACCTTCGATTTCGGCAGTGTCGTGGGCGAAGTCGAAGCTCCGTTTCCGACCCCGATGTCCATGCTGCGAGAGTTCGTCGCCGATGGCCACGGGTTTGCGACCGCAGTGCTCGACGCGCAATCGCGTCTCCTCGGCGCCGCAAGCCGGCGCGGCTAGGCCGCGCGTTCGAGCGCGTAAGCGGCCTCCACCACGTAGGGCCCGCCGCCCACCGAGGCGCGCGACGAGAACAGCACAAAGCGCGACGCCCGAAACGGTATCGACCGGTACGGCGCACGGACCGCCAGGTAGTCGGCGACCTGACGACTCGACGTGTCGCGCAGCCGCGCCAGCGTGACGTGCGGCGTATACTTGCGCCCCTCGGGCGGCAGGCCGATGCGCTGCATCAGGCGCTCGTGCTCGGCCTGCAGGTCGTAGAGCGCGGATGATTGTCCGACCGCCGCCACGACCGCCCGTGGCTTGCGGCCGCCGAACGAGGAAAGTCCCTCAAGCCGCAGCTCAAACGGAGACCGCGCGACGCCTTCGAGGATCGACGCGACGTCGCGCGCCAATGCGCCATCCACATCGCCGATGAACCGCAGCGTGAGGTGATAATTATCCGGCTCAATCCAGCGCGCGCCCGGCAAGCCGCCGCGCAGCATGGCAAGCGACTCGGCGACCTCCGCAGGGATTTCAAGCGCGGTGAACAGGCGGGGCATTTCTGGGTTCTGTGGTCATGACGGTTCTGGAACAAGCGCCGGCGTGGCGATGGTTGCGTTTTGCCGGCGTCTCACCAGCCCGCCTTTACGCGGGCGACCAGCTCCTCGACTTTCGGCAGAATCGCTTTGACGATCACATCGACGCCCTTACTGGTCGGGTGAATTCCGTCCGCCTGATTGTGCTCACGGTGGCCGGCGACGCCGTCGAGAAAGAATGGATACAAGATTGCATCATAGCTACGAGCGAGTTGTGGATACATTCGCTGATACGCGCGCTCGAAATCGGCGCCCATGTTGGGCGGCGCATACATGCCGCAGAGTAGAACCGCAACGCCACGCTCCTTGAGCTTGGTTAAAATTGCAGCGAGCGCTTCGCGAGTGACCGCGGGATCGATGCCGCGCATCGAATCGTTGGCCCCGAGTTCGAGAATCACCGCATCAGTGTCGCTCGGCAGGGACCAGTCGAGCCGCGCCAGGCCACCGGAGGCGGTGTCACCCGAGACGCCGGCGTTGACGATCTGAACTTTGATGCCTTTGGCTTCGAGTGCGTGCGCGAGCTTGACCGGAAATGCATCCGTGGCCAGCAAGCCGTAGCCTGCGGTGAGCGAATCCCCGAACGCGACGATCTTCACCGGGCGCTCGGTTGCCGCGGACGCGACGAGCGCCGTCCCGAACAGCGTGAGGGCGAGCACAGATGCGACGATTGGCTTCAAAAACACGTGTTCCGATCCGAATTCGCCGCACTAGTGCCCCGCTTCCGAAGTTCATGATACATCGCGGCACTCTCTGCCACAAACTTCGGAAGCAAAAGGGGCACTAGCAAATATATGATTCTAGTGCCGCTTTTCGATTTGAAGTTCCTGCACGAGTTTGCCGCTATCCTGTAGGAACTTCAAATCGGCGGCACTAGACCGCGCGGATCAATACCCATATGAGAGCAAAGCTCCTCGGACGCAACGCGCGTTTTGGGGGCGAGGGACTAGGCGGTCTTCAGCTGTTCGAGACGTCGTTTGCGCTGCGCCTCGAGATGAGGGCCCGCAGAGTTGTGCGGATCCATGAACGACACATCTGGCGTATATCGTGTGCCCGCGGTCGCGATGTCGGGCGTTGATCTGTCGCTGGGTCGCGGGCCTTCGCGCGTCCACATTCTCAAGTCGATCGATCTCACAATCGGACGCGGAGAGGCGGTTGGCCTCGTCGGACCGTCGGGCTCCGGCAAATCGACGTTGCTGATGGTCATGGCCGGGCTCGAACGCGCCGATGCCGGCTCGATCATGGTCGCGGGGGAAGACGTCGGCCGCCTCGACGAGGATGCGCTCGCACGGTTTCGCGGCCGTCACGTCGGTATTGTGTTTCAATCGTTTCATTTGATTCCGACCATGACCGCGCTCGAAAACGTCGCGGTGCCGCTTGAGCTTGCGGGTATCCCCGAAGCGTTCGAGCGCGCCGAACACGAACTCGCCGCGGTCGGGCTTGCCGACCGTCGCACCCACTATCCGGCAGAGTTGTCCGGGGGCGAGCAGCAGCGAGCCGCGCTGGCGCGCGCGCTCGCGCCGCATCCGGCCATCCTGGTCGCGGACGAGCCGACCGGCAACCTTGACGAAGAGACCGGGCGCCACATCATCGATCTGTTGTTTGCGGGCCACATCGAGCACGGTACGACGCTGGTGCTCGTGACGCACGATCCTTCGCTGGCGCGACGCTGCGACCGCGTCGTGCGCTTGCGCTCGGGGCGCATCGAGGAAGCGCTTACGCCGCCATGAGTGACAAGGCTCTTGCGGCGCCCGCGCTGTTCCGTCTGCCGCCGTCTTTGCGGATTGCGTTGCGCGAGTTGCAGGGGGGGCTGCGCGGATTTTACGTGTTCATTGCGTGTATCGCGCTCGGCGTCATGACGATCGCCAGCGTCGGGTCATTTGCGCGCGGCCTCGCCGAAGGACTTGCGCACGAAGGCCGCATTATTCTCGGCGGCGATATCTCGTTTTCGCTCATTCAACGCGAAGCAACGCCGGCGGAACGTGCGTTTGTGGCCAACTATGGCGTGACCACCGCGACCGCGACCTTGCGAGCCATGGCGCGCAGCCCCGAAGCGCAGCACTCACGGAATGCCGCGGAAAAATCGTCGCCCGGCGCGACAGACGGGGCCGTCGCCCCTGCCGGCAAGACCACGGCTTTGGTGGAAATCAAAGCGATTGATGACGCCTATCCGCTCTACGGGCCGCTCGTCACTGAGCCTGCCGGCAGCCCAGCGACCCTGCTGGCCAAACATGGTGATGTCTTCGACGCGATCGTTGATCCGGCCATGATGGCGCGCCTCAATCTGAAACTGGGGTCCCGCTTCAGCATTGGCGCAGCGCAGTTTGAAATCCGCGCGATGCTGACCAGCGAACCCGACAAGATCGCCGGCGGCATCGCATTTGGTCCGCGGCTATTCATCAGCCAGGACGCCTTGCGCGCGACCGATCTGCTTCAGCCGGGAAGCCTGGTGCGCTGGACCTATCGCGTGCGGCTTCCCGCGAGCGCCGGCAGTGAGGCTGCGGTCCAGGCCGCAATCGATGCGTCACGCAAAGCGTTTCCGTCAGCCGGTTGGGAAATCCGCACCCGCTCCAACGTGTCGCCACAGCTCGAGCGCTCGATCGAGCAGTTCACCCAATACCTGACCTTGGTCGGCTTGACCGCGCTTCTGGTGGGCGGGGTCGGCATCGCCAATTCGGTGAAATACTATCTGGATCGCAAGCGCGACGTGATTGCGACCCTGAAATCGATGGGTGCCACCGGCACCCGCATATTCGTCATCTACTTCACCGAGATCCTCCTGCTCGCGCTGGTCGGATCCGTTGGTGGCCTGCTGCTCGGGGCGGCATTGCCGTTTGCCGTGTCGGGAGCCTTTGGGGCGATCGTTCCGTTGCCGTTCGTTCCCGCGATCTTTCCGGGTCAGCTCGCGTTGGCGCTCGCCTACGGCATGCTGACCGCAATTGCGTTCGCGCTCTGGCCGCTGGGCCGCGCCCACGACGTGCCAGTATCGGCGCTGTTTCGCGGCGAGGTCGCGCCTGGGCGAGGAATGCCCCGCCGGCGCTATGTCGTTGCCACGCTGGGCGCCATCGCTGCGCTAGCCGCATTCGCCGTGGCGGCGGCCTATGACCGCAGAATTGCATTGATTTTCATCGCGGCGGCTGCGGCCGCGTTCTTGCTGCTGCACCTAGTTGCAAAGCTGCTGATGGTGATCGCCCGACGGGTCCCACGTCCGCGCTCGACGATCGTACGGCTGGCCATATCTAATATCTACCGGCCCGGCGCCCTCACCCCAACCGTGGTGCTGTCGCTCGGCCTTGGCCTCGGGCTCCTGGTCATGGTGCTGGAGATCGACGGCAATCTACGTCGCCAATTCGTTGCTGCGCTGCCCGCTCGCGCGCCGTCGTTCTATTTCGTCGACATCCAGGCGGCCGATGTCGACCGCTTCGATGCATTCGTCCACCAGCGCGCGCCCGGAGCGACCCTTGAGCGGGTGCCGATGTTGCGCGGACGCATTGCGTCGGCCCACGGGGTCTCGGCCGAAGATCTCAAGCCCCGTCCGGACGCTGTCTGGGTGCTGCAGAGCGACCGTGGACTTACCTACACCGACCAGGTTCCGGCCGGCTCGCGCGTGGTCGCCGGTGAGTGGTGGTCGCCAAACTACAGCGGGCCGCCCCTAGTGTCGTTCGACAAGCGGATCGCCGAAGGGCTTGGTCTCAAGCTTGGCGACAACATCACGGTCAACGTGCTTGGGCGCGACATCTCGGCGCGCATCAGCAATTTGCGCAATATTGATTGGCAGTCGCTTGGCATCAACTTCATCATGGTGTTCTCGCCCGCGACGTTTCGCGGGGCGCCTGCCATGCACCTCGCAACCCTCACCTATTCGGACGGTGGCACTGCGGCCGAGGAAAACGCGATGCTCGAAGCGGCGGCCAGCGCGTTTCCTGCGATCACAGTCGTGCGTGTGAAGGACGCGATCGAGGCCGTCGGTGGCTTGGTCGGCAAGCTTGTCACTGGGGTGCGTGGAGCAAGCGTGGTCACCCTACTGGCCGCCGCCCTGGTGCTCGGCGGTGCGCTTGCCGCGGGTCATCGTCATCGCGTCTATGACGCGGTGATCCTGAAGACACTGGGCGCCAGCCGCCGTCAGCTCATCGCCGCCTACGCGCTCGAATATTTGTTGCTGGGGTTCGCAACCGCGATCTTCGGAGTGGCGGTAGGATCGCTCGGCGCGTGGCGGGTCGTTATCGACATCATGACGCTGCGGTTCGAGTGGTTGGCCGCACCGGCGGCAGGCGCGGCGCTTTGTGCTCTCGCGGTGACGCTGCTGTGCGGGCTCATCGGCACGTTCACTGCACTTGGCCGCAAACCGGCGCCATTGTTGCGCAACCTTTAACCGTACCACTCACCGACACATGGAGAGGCGTGGCGGCGAAGCAGCGCCACGATGTTTGTGGGAGCGATTAGCGCCGGTAACCTCAACGCGGTTTGCGACAATCGGCCACGCATAGACCAGGTCGGATGCGCCCTCTTGTCATAAGGGGGTGGATGGCAAGCATGATATCTTGCTCATCGCGTGCGGCAGGCGCGTATGCACAGCGCGCCAGCTCAAGCAAAGCGGGGTCGACAATGGCGAATTCAGGTTTTGATCGCGATGATCGCGTCGGCTACCAGACGGTGCCGCGTCCGGATGCCGCCGTCATTGATGCGGGCCTGCGCGCCTACATGCTGCGGGTCTACAACTACATGGCGCTCGGGCTCGTCATCACCGGCGTCGCCGCGGTTGTGGTCTATATGCTGGCGGTCACCGGCGACGCGGCGACTGCCGCCAAGATCGTGCGCGGCGGACTCGAGGGACCAGTCCGTATTACCGCCACCACCTACCTGACGCCGATCGGCTACGCGCTGTTCGTGAGCCCGGCAAAATGGCTGGTCATTCTGTCGCCGCTCGCCTTCATCCTGGTTTTGAGTTTCGGGATCGAGCGGGTGCGGCCGGCGACGGCGCAGCTGCTGTTCTGGGTGTTCGCTGCGCTTATGGGGATTTCCCTGAGCGCGATCTTCCTTGTCTATACTCACACCTCGATCACGCGGGTGTTCTTCATCACGGCCGCGACCTTCGGGGCGCTGTCATTGTGGGGTTACACCACGAACCGGGATTTATCGGATTTCGGCAGCTTCCTGCTGATGGGCTTGTTTGGCGTAGTGATCGCAAGCCTGGTCAATGTGCTGCTGCAGAGCTCCATGCTGCAATGGATCGTGTCGATGGCCGGTGTGCTGGTGTTCGCCGGCCTGACCGCATGGGATACCCAGCGGCTCAAGAGCGAATACATCTACGGCGCGATGAACGGGGAAGTGATGGAACGCGCGGCCATTAGCGGCGCACTTTCGCTCTATCTCGATTTCGTCAACTTGTTCACCCTGCTGCTGCAGCTTTTGGGCGAGCGCGAGGAGTGAGGGACGGTTTCGGATCCCCGGGTTTTCAAGCCCAAATACCCATGGTTAACCGCATTTAATGTGACTTTAGGCCGCCTTGAAATCGTTCCACGGCAGGCTTCCGTTCGGCCCAATCTGGCACTAAGTTCCGCTATCGGGTGTGCGCGGCTCTGGCCGCGACGCCGTCCCGGTAAACAACCCGGAACCAAAGGGGTTCTCCATGTCGGACTTCGATCGGAACTACGCGGCCGCTCGCGGCGCTGGTGCGGACCGCGCGATCGCGATCGACCAGGGCCTGCGCGCCTACATGCTCCGCGTCTACAACACCATGGCGATGGGCGTCGCGCTCACCGGCATCGTTGCGTGGCTGGCGTTTCAGGCCGCGGTGATCATGGGCCCGGCCGGCAACATCACTGGCTTGACGGCGTTCGGGCAGGCGATCTTTAGCGGCCCGGCCGTGATTATTCTGGTGCTGGCGACGTTGGGGCTGGTGTTCTTCATCAGTTTCCGCATTCAACATCTGCAGGTTGGCACCGCGCTTGCTCTGTTCCTGCTTTACGCGGGCTTGGTCGGGCTGATGTTCTCGTCGATCTTCCTTGCCTATACGGGGGCATCCATCGCCCGCACGTTCTTCATCTCTGCGGCCTCGTTCGGAGCGCTTAGCTTTTACGGCTACACGACCCAGCGGGATCTATCCCCCATTGGCTCGTTCCTAATCATGGGCCTGTTCGGGCTCATCCTCGCCATGGTGGTCAACATCTTCCTCAAGAGCACAGGGCTCGACTTCGTGATCTCGGCGGTCGGCGTCCTCATCTTCGCCGGCATGACCGCCTGGGACACCCAGCGGATCAAGGAGATGTATGACCCGCAGGAGGATGGCACCGCCACCGGCCGCAAGGCCATCAGGGGTGCCCTGCAGCTCTATCTCGACTTCATCAACCTGTTCCTGATGCTGTTGCGCTTCGTTGGCGACCGGCGCTGACCGGACCGGACATCACCGATTTCGCCCCGGCCACGTCGGCCGGGGCGTTTCGTTTACGGCGGCCATGACGGATATTCTGCTGCGGGCCGCGCGGCCCGGCGACATTCCCGACATAACGCTCATCTACGCCCATGCGGTGCGTCAGGGGACGGCGTCGTTTGAGCTTGACGCCCCTGAATCCCCCGAAATGCTGCGGCGCTATCGTGCGCTCGTTGAGCGCGGATACCCCTACCTTGTGGCGCAGAGCGCAGGCGAGATTTTGGGCTACGCCTATGCGGGCGCCTATCGGCTGCGTCCCGCCTACCGATGGACGATTGAGGATTCCGTCTATGTGGCACCGCACGCCTACCGGCGTGGGGTCGGCAGCGCCCTGCTGCGCCGGCTCATCGAAATGAGCGCAGCCCAGGGGTTTCGGCAGATGATCGCGGTGATCGGGGATTCCGCCAATGCCTCATCGATTGAACTGCACCGCGCGGCGGGGTTCCACATGGTCGGCACGCTCGCGCATACCGGCTTTAAGTTCGGGCGCTGGCTCGATACGGTGCTGATGCAGCGTTCGCTCGGGCCGGGGGCCGCGACGCCGCCGTGAACTCAGGCGAGCCCGGTGCCGAGGCGGGCTAATTCGCGATCAGCATGAGCGACTTGTCGAGCACCCGCAAAACGCGTTCCAACTCATGCCCGCGGCGCACGATCAGCCCGGTCGCGGAGATCACGCTGTAGGCGCCTTGCCGCCGCGCCCAGCGCGGATTCTTCTCGATCCGATAGATTGGCACTTCGGCCGTTCGGCGGAAAACCGAGAACACCGCCCGGTCCTTGAGGAAATCGATAGCGTAGTCGCGCCACTCTCCGGCGGCGACCATCCGGCCATAGAGGCCGAGGATGCGGTCAAGCTCGCGCCGGTTGAAGGTGACCGCGGGTGCGAAAGGCGCGACGCCTCCGCCCCGCAACGGCTCGCTTGGATCGATTTCGCCGGAGAGCATACGGCGCCTCCCTGGTCGCAGCACTGCCTTGGGCTCGTCATGATTGCCTTGATCGCGTGTCGGGGCAAGGCCGGCCAGCAACTTATTGCTCCTTACCGGCCACACGAGCAGGGCTGCAAGAAAGCGTTAACCAACCGCGCGCGAGAGCAGGAAAGCCGTTAACCAATCACGCACGACAGAGTGTCGCAGAAAAGTTCACGCACACGTCAACGGACTCACAATTAGGCCAAATTTCCGTCAAGCGTGGGTCAAGCCGGATTGCGATAGTGCTGATGTTGCCTCAGGGTCCGGCTCCAAAATGCAAGTACCGGATTCCTCGCCCCCCCAGCCCCCCCGGACTTGTGGGGCCGGACCCGAGAGGGCAACGTCTCCAACAAATTGTTGTAAGGGTTGGCCGGCGTCCGGCTCACGCACGTTGAGCCAAGCGGATGCTTGGGCTCGAAGATCCAGTGGCTGGTTGTTGCGGCGCTACTGCAGCGCCGTTATCGCGGCGCCGAGCATCGGCCCCGGGCGACTCGTGTTTCCAGATTGCAGCAACACGGCTGCCTTGTCCGCGCCTTCACTCTTGAGGTCTTTGAGCGATATGCTCCAAGAAGCCGCCGCACCGTTCCATTCGCCGAGTCGGATCCAGCGCCGAACCGCGTTGTGATACGTGATGGTGCGGCCGTGATTCTCGCCGCGACCGATTGCGACCGGCACCGCCGACGATACCGGACACAGCCAGACCTCGGCGTGCTCATCGGTACCCTTGCCGGCCGGGGCGTCGACCGTCAGCCGACCGTCCGCGACCTTGATGGAAACCGGAACCGACAGGGTAGCCGAAGCGCGGTGGCTCTGGCCGATTGCGCGCTCGATATCGGCTTGGTCGCTGCCGAGCGCCTGGGTGCTGCCGTTCACAATCACCTGCGGCGTGTACACGCCGCGATCACCCCGCATTTTCGAATAGGCTTTCTGGCGATTGGTATGACCCGGAATAGCAAGCGTGTCCTTCCAGCCGATGTAGTCCCAGTAATCAATCGCGAGGGTGAGCGCGATTACATTCGGGTCGTGGGCGAGCTTGCCCAGCAGCGCGTCGGCGGGCGGGCATGACGAGCAGCCCTGACTGGTGAAAAGTTCGACCACCGCGCGCGGCTCAGCGTTGGCCTCCGGCGCGACGCCTACGAGCGTCGCGATTGCCAATATTGCCAAGCGGCAGCCCGCCATCTCAAACTCCGTCTAGCGCCCCATCCGTCGCGGCTTCAATCAAATCGATCATGCGCTCGGCCGGACGCAATACCGACGCGAGCGAGCGCATGGTCATTACCTAATGAGCACTCCGTTCACCCGCCACTCAATTCGCGGTGAGCCGCAGCCTCCTTGCGGCAATTGACCGAGCGGTCAACGCCCGCCAAAGCGTCGCTGCGGATCAGGCAGCCACGAGATGGCGCAGCACATACTGCAGAATTCCCCCGTTCTTGAAGTAGTCGAGCTCGTCAAGCGTGTCGATCCGGCAGATCAGCGGTACGCGCTTGAGGCCTCCGTCAGCCGCGACGATCTCAGCCATGAGCCGCTGTCGCGGCTTGAGATCTCCATGCAAGCCTCGGATCGTAACCTGCTCGCTGCCCTTGAGCCCGAGCGTTTGCCACGTAGTGCCTTCCTCGAACACCAGCGGCACAACGCCCATGCCGATCAAATTGGAGCGGTGGATGCGCTCGAACGACTGCGTAATCACGGCCCGCACGCCCAGCAAAATGGTGCCCTTCGCAGCCCAGTCGCGTGAAGAGCCGGTGCCATATTCCTTGCCGGCGAATACCACCAGCGGCACCTTCTCCGTCTTGTAGCGCATCGCGGCTTCGAAGATCGACATCTGCTGGCCGGACGGATAGTGGATCGTGAATCCGCCTTCGACTCCGGGCACCATCTGATTTTTGATGCGGATGTTCCCGAACGTGCCACGCATCATGACTTCGTGATTGCCCCGGCGCGTGCCGAACTGGTTGAAATCGGCCGGCTTGACCTTGTGCTCGATCAGATATTGGCCGGCCGGCGAATTCAGCTTGATGGAGCCAGCCGGTGAAATGTGGTCGGTGGTGATCGAATCGAGGAACAGGCCAAGAACACGCGCCTCGATGATGTCGTCCACCGGCGCTACGGCGCGATGCATTTGGACGAAGTACGGCGGGTTCTGCACGTAGGTCGACCTGCGGTCCCACACGTAGGTCAGCCCGCCCTTCACAGCGATCTTGCGCCAGCTCGCGTCGCCCTTGAACACGTTGGCGTATTTTTTGGCGAACATCTGCTTGCTGATGCTCTTGCGCATGACCGACGCGATCTCGCGGCTCGTCGGCCAGATATCCTTGAGGAAGACCTTCTTTCCCTTCTGGTCGACGCCGAGCGGCACTTTGTTCATGTCGATCTGCATTGTTCCGGCGATCGCGTAGGCGACGACGAGCGGCGGCGATGCAAGGTAATTCGCCCGCACGTCGGCGTTGACCCGGCCCTCGAAATTCCGGTTGCCGGAGAGCACCGCCGCAGCAACAACGTTGTTGTCGTTGATGGTCTTGGAGATTTCCGGCGGCAGCGGCCCGGAATTGCCGATGCAGGTCGTGCATCCGAAGCCGACCAGATTGAAGCCCAACCCGTCGAGATCTTTCTGCAGCCCGGATTTCTCCAGATATTCGGCGACCACCTGCGAGCCGGGCGCGAGCGAGGTCTTCACCCAAGGTTTCACCGTGAGGCCCTTCTTGAGCGCATTGCGCGCGAGCAGCCCGGCACCGACCATCACGCTCGGGTTAGACGTATTGGTGCACGACGTGATCGCGGCAATCACGACATCGCCGTGCCCGAGATCGTGTTTGCGCCCCTCAACAGGGAAGCGCTTGCTGGCCTCAGCCGCCTTGCCGAATTCCTTGTCCAAAGCGTTCGCAAATCCGCTGGCAGCCTCCTTGAGAAGCACCCGGTCCTGCGGCCGCTTGGGGCCGGCCATCGAAGGTTCGACGCTCGCAAGCTCAAGCTTGAGCACGTCGGTAAACACCGGGTCGGGTGTGTTCTTGGTAAGGTAGAGGCCCTGCGCCTTGGCGTAGGCCGCGACCAGCGCGATGCGGCCGTCAGGCCGGCCGGTTTCGCGCAGATAGCGAATCGTCTCTTCGTCGATTGGGAAGAAGCCGCAGGTTGCGCCGTACTCCGGCGACATGTTGCCGATCGTCGCGCGATCGGCGAGCGACAGGTTGGCAAGCCCAGGACCGAAGAATTCAACGAACCGTCCGACCACGCCGCGCTTGCGCAGCATCTGCGTGACCGTAAGGACGAGGTCGGTCGCGGTGACGCCTTCCTTGAGTTTGCCGGTGAACTTCACGCCGATCACTTCCGGCAGCAGCATCGAATACGGCTGGCCCAGCATGGCGGCTTCGGCCTCGATGCCGCCGACGCCCCAGCCGAGCACCGCGAGACCGTTGACCATGGTGGTGTGCGAGTCGGTGCCGACCAGTGTGTCCGGATAGGCGATTTCGGTCACAACCTCCTTGCCGTCGAGCTTGATTTTGCCCTTCGCACTCCACACCGTCTGCGAGAGATACTCGAGATTGACCTGGTGGCAGATCCCGGTACCGGGCGGCACGACGCGAAAATTCTCAAACGAGCTCTGCGCCCATTTCAGGAACTGATAGCGTTCCTGGTTCTGCTTGTATTCCTCCTCGACGTTTTTCTTGAAGGCATTGTTGTTGCCGAAGAAGTTGATGATCACCGAGTGATCGATCACCAGATCGACTGGAACCAGCGGATTGATCTTCTTGGGGTCGCCGCCGAGGTTCTTCATGGCGTCGCGCATTGCCGCGAGGTCGACAACCGCCGGCACTCCGGTGAAATCCTGCATCAGCACCCGCGCGGGCCGGAAGGCGATTTCGCGGTCGGACGTCTTGGTCTTGAGCCACTGTGCGACGGCCTGGATATCTTGCTTGGTGATGGTGCGCCCGTCTTCGTGCCGCAGCAGGTTCTCAAGCAGCACCTTCATGGAAAACGGCAGCCGCGATATGCCCTTCAGCCCGCCTTTTTCGGCGGCGGGGAGGCTGTAATAGGCGTAAGTCTTGTTGCCGACCTCGAGTGTGCGGGCGCATTTGAAGCTGTCGAGCGAGCTCATGACCAGGTCCTGTCCGGCCTGCGGGTGCCGGTGCGACGGTATGATGTTGCGGGAGAGTCTGGGGATCCCATCGATCCCACCTGACGAAGCGCTGGAAACCACGATTTGTGTTAACTCGTGGGGTTTATAAGAGGTTTTTCGGTGCTCTGCCACTCCAACAATCGTTGTTTTGATCGCAGGCGGCAGTTTTTGGTTGAAATTCAGCCCGGGAAACTTCCGCGCTCCACGCCCGCAGCGGGCACAAAACTACAATGATGCTGTCCGGAACCGATCTGGCCTGCGTGCGGGCCGGCCTGCCGATTTTCCGGGATGTCAGCTTCGCGATTGACGCGGGCCAAGCCCTGCTGGTCACCGGCCCCAATGGATCGGGCAAGACCACGCTCCTGCGCCTGATCGCCGGGCTTATCCGGCCGACCCGAGGGCAGGTCACGCTGGCGGGGTTGGATCCGGAGGCAAGTATCGGCGAAGAGGCGCACTATCTCGCCCACCAGGACGCGCTCAAGCCCTCTCTGACGGTTGCCGAGAACTTGGGGTTCTGGAGCCGCTTCATGGGTCCCCCGGCGTCACCGGAGACTGCGCTCGCGGCAGTCCGGCTCGACACTCTGGCCGGCCTGCCGGCCGCGTACCTCTCCGCTGGCCAGCGCCGCAGGCTCTCGCTCGCGCGGCTCCTGGCGGTTTATCGCCCGATCTGGCTCCTGGATGAGCCGACCGCTACGCTTGACGCCGATGGCCAAGCTTCGCTTGCCCAGATCATGCGGGACCACCTCGCCTCCGGCGGTATCATCGTGGCCGCTACCCATGGGCCGTTGGGTATCGATGGCGCGAGAGAGCTTCGCTTGAGCGGGGGACAGCCGGGCTGCGCAGCGGGGCCTGCGCCCTCTCCCGGCACGCGCGGAGAGGAGTGGGGTGAGGGTGACGCTTCATCGGGTAGGTCAAGCCTCGCCGCCGACCGGATCACTGCGCAACCCAATTCCTCCCCACAGGCGGCCAAACATGCCACCGTGCTGAAGTCCCTCGCCGCGATCTTCGTTCGCGACGTGACGATCGCGCTGCGGGTCGGCGGTGGCGCACTCATGGGAGTGCTGTTCTTTCTGGCAGTGGTCACGCTGATCCCTTTTGCACTCGGGCCCGATCTCGCGCTGCTGCGCCGCGTCGGACCCGCAGTCCTCTGGCTTGGCGCACTGCTCGCGTCACTCCTGGCCCTTGATCGCCTTTTTGCCACGGATCAAGATGACGGCTCGCTTGATCTGATCGTTGCCGGCGGTCCACCGCTCGAACTCGCCGTGGGGGCGAAGGCAGCCGCCCACTGGCTTACAACCGGGCTGCCGCTGGTCGTCGCATCGCCGCTCTTCGGGGTGCTGCTCAACCTTGAGCCAAAGTCGATTGGCGCGACGGTGCTCACGCTGTTGGTTGGCACCCCGGCGCTGACGCTGATCGGATTGATCGGTGCAGCCCTGGCAGTGGCGCTGCGCCGCGGCGGAATTCTGCTGCCCGTTCTGGTGCTGCCGCTTACGATCCCGGTGCTGATCTTCGGCGTCGCGGCCGCCAACGCGGCGCTCGACGGCCCGGTCCGCTTTGCAACGCCGTTTGCGATCCTGTGCGCGCTCACGCTGATCAGCCTTGTCATCGGCCCGTTCGCCGCCGCGGCGACGTTGCGCCACACCGAGTAAGCAATTGCGAGCACGCCCGTGATCGTCCAAAAAAGGCCGATGGCTCTGATCGATCTCGCCAATCCGTCGCGCTTTCTCGCCCTCGTCGGACGCGCGCTGCCGTGGCTCGCGCTGGCAACCGCGATCGCGTTCGCGATCGGCATCGTGCTCGTGTTGATGGCGCCGGACGATTATCAGCAGGGCGCGACGGTGAAGATCATGTTCGTGCATGTGCCGGCGGCTTGGTTGGCGAGCCTTATCTGGGTGGTGATGAGCATCGCGGCGCTTGGCACGCTGGTCTGGCGTCATCCGCTCGCGGATGTCGCCGCCAAGACCGCCGCGTCGATCGGGGCGGCGTTTACGTTTCTATGCCTGTTCGCCGGTTCGATGTGGGGTCGGCCGATGTGGGGCACCTATTGGGTATGGGACGCGCGCCTTACCTCGGTGCTGGTGATGTTCCTGATGTATCTCGGCCTCATCGCGCTCTGGCAGACGGTCGAAGATCCGACGCGCGCAGGCCGCGCCGCCGCAATCCTGACCCTTGTCGGCGCGATCAATCTTCCGATCATCAAGTTCTCGGTCGACTGGTGGAACACGCTGCACCAGGGCACTTCGGTCTTTCGTCTCGACGGACCCAGCATCCATCCGACAATCCTGGCCCCGCTTCTGGTGATGGCGCTCGCGTTCACGCTGCTATTTGTCACGCTGCACCTCGCCGCCATGCGCAATGAAATCCTGCGCCGTCGCGTGCGGACGTTGCGGCTGCTGCAGGCGCACGGAGCCTGAACGTGGCACTTCCGGCACATGCCGCGTTCATCATCGCGGCCTACGGTGCGACGATTGTCGTGGTGATCGCGCTGATCATCTGGGTGATCGGCGATTACCGCGAGCAGAAGCGCGTGCTCGCCGAACTCGACGCGCGCGGTATCGGACGCAAGACGGGTTAGGCCGTGGACAAGCGACGATTAGTCGTACTGGTACCGCTCATCGCCTTCATCGGCCTTGCGGCGTTGTTTTTCATCCGCCTCGGCGCCGGCGACCCATCGCAACTGCCGTCCGCACTCATCGGTCGGCCGGCGCCGCCCGTCGACCTGCCGCCGGTGGAAGGCCTTGCCCGCGACGGGGCGCCGGTGCCGGGGCTCGCCAGCGCCGACTTCGCCGGCAAGGTCACGCTCGTCAACGTGTGGGCGTCCTGGTGTATTCCGTGTCATGCCGAGGCGCCGCTGCTCATGCAGCTCGCCTCCGATCCGCGCATTCGCGTCGCCGGCATCAACTACAAGGACCAGCCCGAGAACGCGCGGCGCTTTCTCGGCCGTTACGGTAATCCGTTCGCTGCCTCGGGCGCCGACCCGACCGGCCGTGCCGCGATTGAATGGGGTGTCTACGGCGTACCAGAGACATTCGTGGTCGGTCGCGACGGCAACATCGCTTTCAAACTCGTCGGTCCGATCACGCCGGAAAACCTGCAGGACGCGTTGCGGCCGGCGATCGAGAAAGCCCTCGGCCAGAGCTGAATGGGCGGCCCAAGCAACAAGGACGCAACATGGCGGCCCACGCCCCGAAGCCTCGACGGACCGGCAAGTCGCCGTCGCCAAAGCAGCGCCAAACCCAGGAGCAGCGCCGGCGGAACACCAAGGAGCGCGTCCTCAACGCCACCGTCGACATCCTGGCCGAGGAAGGATACGCGCGGCTGACCACCACGGCGGTGGCCACGCGTGCTGGCGTCTCGCGTGGCGCGCAGGAAAACTACTTCCGCACCAAAACCGACCTGATCGCTGCGGCGACCGCCCACGCCATGAACTCGGCGACCCGGCAGGCCGAGAAATCCGCCGCGCAGGCGCGCGCATCGCGCGATCCGCTGCAAGCCTTCCTGGCCGACGGCAGGGCCTTTTTCCTCAGTCGCACTTACCGCGCAATGGTCGAACTCGCGCTCGCCGGCCGCGGCGATCGGGCGCTGTCGCGCATTCACCGCGACGCGTTCGTGAAGTTTCGCAAGGATCTCGATAAGGTCTGGGTCGGCACCCTCGTCGACGCCGGCTTTCCGCGTGGGCTGGTCGAGGAATTCGTCGAGCTCACGGTCTACCTGCTGCGCGGCATGGCGCTGACCGAGATCATTCTGCCGCAACGACTTGCACCGAACCCGCTGATGCGAAAATGGCACGGGCTCGCCGATCTGATGCTTGCGCCGTCCCGGTCGCGTCGCTTGAAATCAGAATAAAATAAGCAGCGTTGCTGATTATTGCATCGGGGACGGCGCGGCGCTATGCTGGGCGCAATTCGGTAACCACCACCATCGGGAGGAAAAATGACTGCCGCCAATCGCATTCTGACCAGCCATGTCGGCAGCCTGGCGCGGCCGGTGCGGCTGCTCGACTACATCACTGCCATCGAACGCGGCGTGGCGGTCGACGGCGGCGCATTTGAGGCGTGTCTCAAGAGCGCCGTGGCGGAGGTGGTGCAACAACAGACCAGGGCCGGCGTCGACATCGTCAGTGATGGCGAGTTCGGCAAGTTCCGCACCTGGTCAGCCTATGTGCTGGAGCGGCTCGGCGGGATCGAGGAGCGCGAGGTCGCGGCCGCCAGCGGTGCCGGCAAGGATCAGCGAACCTTTCCGGAATTCTACGCCCAGTATTTTCACACCCAAAACCTGCCCAAGCGTGGCGTAATCGTCGCGGTCGCGCCGCTGACCTACGAGGGACAGGCCGCGATCGGGCGCGACATCGACAATCTCAAGTCGGCACTCGCGGCGGTGAAAGTCACCGCCGGATTTTTGCCGGTCGTTGCCCCCGCGAGCGCGGTGCCCCGCCACCAGAACGAGTTCTACAAGTCCGACGAGGAGTTCTTTTTCGCGCTTGCCGACGCTTTGCGCGAGGAATACGCCGCCATCATCAATGCCGGGCTGTATCTGCAGGTCGACGACGCGTTCCTGCCCTATATGTACGACGTCGCGTTCGCGGATCAGCCGATCGAAAACTTCCGCAAATGGGCGGCGCTGCGCATCGATGCACTCAATCACGCGCTACGCGGTCTGCCGGAAGAGAAGATCCGTTATCACATCTGCTGGGGCAGCTTTAACACGCCGCACACGACCGACGTGCCGCTGCGCGACGTTGTCGATCTAGTGCTGCGCGTAAAGGCGGGCGCTTATTGCCTGGAGATGGCGAACCCGCGCCACGAGCACGAGTGGCGGGTGTGGGAAACCGCCAAGCTGCCCGCCGGCCGCAAGCTCATTCCGGGCGTCGTAGGGCATGCCACCAACATCGTCGAGCATCCAGAACTCGTGGCCGAGCGCATCGTGCGGCTTGCAAAGCTCGTCGGCCGCGACAACGTCATTGCGGGAACCGACTGCGGCTTCGCACAGGCGCCGTTCACCACCCGGGTGCATCCCTCGATCATCTGGGCCAAGCTCTCAGCGCTCGCCGAAGGCGCGCGCCTTGCGACCAAGGAACTCTGGGGCAAATAGCAACCGACTTTCGTCTATGGCAGCTGAACTTGCCGCCACGCCCTCGTGTCCTTGCTCAGTATTTATGACTGATCGGCAGCTCCTCGGCTGGGAACAGCGTGATCACGCGGCAGCCTTTGTCGGTCACTACGACCTCTTCCTCGATCCGCGCCGCCGAATAGCCGTCGGTTGCCGGACAGTAAGTTTCGAGCGCGAACACCATGCCTTCCTTGATCTCGGTCGGATGCGTGAGCGAGATCACCCGCGAGATGATCGGACGCTCGTGCAGCGCGAGGCCGAGGCCATGGCCGAACTGCAGCCCGAACGCCGACATCTCGTCCGGGAACCCGAAGTCCGGCGCCTTGGGCCATACGCTGCAGACCTTGTCGGTGGTGACGCCGGGTTTAATCAGTGCGATCGCGGCGTCGAGCCACTCGCGCGCCCTCTTGTACGCGTCGTGCTGAACCGGCGTTGCGCGCCCGACGTTGAAGGTCCGGTAGTAGCAGGTGCGGTAGCCCATGAACGACTGCAGGATGTCAAAGAACGCCTGATCGCCCGGCCGCAGCATGCGGTCGGTGAAGTTGTGCGGATGCGGGTTGCAGCGCTCGCCCGAAATGGCGTTGATCGCCTCCACGTCGTCGGAACCGTTGCGATAGAGGAACTCGTTCACCTTGGCGACGATGTCGTTCTCGCGCACGCCCGGCTTGAGCTCCTCGTGGATGAGGTGATAGGCGCCATCCACCATGGCGGCGGCGCGGTTGAGCAGCGCGATCTCGTCGGCCGATTTGATCTCGCGCGCCTCCAGCATCACCTGCTGTCCATCCGCGACCTTGAGACCGGCCTTCTCCAGCTCGAACATCATCGGCGGCTCGATGATGTCGACGCCGACCGGCATATCGGCGACGCCGGCCTCGCGGATCAGCGATGCGATCTCCTCGGCGTGGCGCTTCATTAGTCCGAACGCTGGATTGACGGTGCCACGTAAACCAATCAGCCCGGCCTTACAGTTCTCGGGCGCGAGCCACGGCGTGTAGAGCTTGTGGTGCACGGCGGCGGAGCCGAAGTCCCAAAGGATCGGCTCGCCGGTGCGCGTGAGCAACGTCCAGCGCGACAGCTTGTCGCGCTCCCACTCGCCGATCTTGGTCGAGGTGACGTAGCGGATGTTGTTGACGTCGAACACTAAGAGCGCGCCGAGGTCGGAATTTTCCAGCGCCTGTTTGACGCGCGAAAGGCGATAGCGATGCAGGCGGCGATAGTCGACGCGCTCCTCGAAATCGACTCCCATGATGCCGAGCGCCGGCAACGCGCGGCCCCAGTTAAAGCGCGGGTTGATATCCTCGGCGCGGATTTCGCGGGCTTTCTGTTCCATGGCAGGGTTCCTTGGGCCTTATGCGCAGGCAGCGATTATACTCCCCTTACGCCGCGCTTTTCTTCCCCCAAAGTTTCGCGGATGCCAGATCCGCCCCCTCGCGCAGCGCGCGCAGCTTGAGCCATACCGCCGGCTCGATCACCCACTCGCGGTTGGTGAAAGTGCCAAACCCGCAGTCGGTCGAGGCGATCACCCGCTCCCGCTCGCCGATGGCCGCGACCGCCTCCTCGATCCGGCGCGCGACCACCTGCGGATGCTCGACGAAATTGCTCGTGGTCTCGATCACGCCGGGAATGAGCAGCATGTGGGCGGGGAGCGGATGCTGCCCAAAGGCCGCGTATTCGTGCGCATGGCGCGGATTGGAGAACTCGATCGACAGCGCCCCGACATTGGCCTGATAGAGCGCCGGCAGAATGGTGGCGAGCGGGACGTCGTAGAGGTGCGGGCCTTCCCAGTTGCCGTAGCAGACGTGCAATCGCACGCGCTCGCGCGGAATCCCAGCGATCCCCTTGTTGATCGCCGCAACCTGCAGTTCGCACGCCTTGACGAAATCGCGGTCCGAGAGATCGCGATGCATCATGGTGCGGTCCATGGCGAGGTCGGGAGCGTCGATCTGTAGCAGCAGGCCGGCGCGATGAATCGCCTGGTACTCTTTCGACATCTCGCGCGCGATTGCGTTGAGATAGGCCTCGTGCGAGTCGTAGTAGGCATTGAGCATCGTCGAGGAGATGATCCCGGGCGATGCCGCCGTCATGAACAATTCGGAAAATGCATTCCCGGCGATCGTCTTGAAGCGCGCGATCTCGGCGTCGATGTCCTTGGTGTCCTTGTAATGGATCTCGGCCTGCGCCTCGGGCGCGTTCTGCTGTTTGCTCACCTGCGGAAAGCGCCGCATCAGCGACGCCACCAGTTCGGGAAACTCCTCGAACTCGCGCCCGCGCCGGCGCTTCGACACGCCGGCAAATCCGGTCATCCGTTGCGGCACATAGGTCTGAAAGCCGACGCGTTGCTGCTCGCCGTCGTTGCCGATGTCGATCCCGGCCTTTTTCTGCTGCTCGACCACATGGCGCACCGCCTTGTCCATCTCGGAGGCCATCTCGCCAGGGTCGAACGACTCGCGTGCTTCGCGGCGAACCAACAGGTCGGACAGTTTCTCATTGCGCGGCAAGCTGCCGACGTGGGTAGTCAGAATGCGATCCCGGCTGGTGATCATGGGCACTCCGGAGGCGTGCGTGCTGGCGGGGCCCGCATCCTAGCGACATTTCACGCGTGGCGCAGCATAACGCTGGGGTATGAGGCTGATAACTCGTGCGCGGTTCGCGGCGCGCCCTGAACTGCGGCCCTACTTCTGCTTGAGAACGTGCACCGAAAAATATTGATCGGCGTCGGTATAAACTGCGGTCGACGCCCAGCCGGCGCCGCGCACCAGCGCGTTGAACGACTTGATCGTGAACTTGTAGCTGTTTTCGGTGTGGATCGTCTCGCCGGCGCGAAATTCGAACGTCTTGCCGGCTACGTGCACCTTCTGGCGCTTGCGGCTCGCGAGATAAACCTCGATGCGGCCGCGTTCGCGATTATAGCAGGCGTGATGCTCGAATGCGTTGAGATCAAAATCGGCGCCGAGCTCGCGATTGATCCGCGCCAGCAGGTTGAGATTGAACTTGGCGGTGACACCGGCCCCGTCATTATAGGCGGCGTGCAGGACGTTCTGGTCCTTGGCGAGGTCGGCGCCGACGATGAGCAACGCGTCCTTTCCCAGAATACGCCCCGCCTGCCTGAGCAGATCGGTTGCTTCATGCGGCTCGAAATTGCCGATGGTCGAGCCGGGGAAAAACCCGATGCAAGGACGCTCGCGCAGCGGAGCCGGCAGTTCGAACGGTTTGGTGAAATCCGTCGCAACCGGATAGACCGCGACGCGGGGGATGTCGCGTTCCAGCTTGGCGGCTTCGCTGCCCAGAAATTCGGCGCTGATGTCGACCGGGACGTAGGCGCTGATTTGCGGGGCAGCCTCGAGCAAAATCTTCGCCTTGGTGGCGGAGCCCGCGCCGAGCTCGACCAACGCCGCGTCGCGGGGAATCAGAGCCGCGATCGCAGACGCATTGTCACCCAGGATCTTGAGCTCTGTGCGTGTCAGGTAATATTCGGGAAGCCGGGTGATCTCCTCGAACAATTGCGACCCGGTTTCGTCGTAGAAGTATTTCGGCAGCAGCTGTTTCGGGTTGGCGGACAGTCCCGTGACCACGTCGGCGGCGAATAGTTCGGTCGCTTGATCGCGTGGCGCGGGACGCAGGGCTCGCACTGACATTTTTGTTCTCGTTAGTGTTGGGGTTTTGGGCCGTGTTATGCGGGAAATTCAGCCAGGCGCATGCCGGTAAATTGCCACCGCGCCGCCGGATAAAAGAAATTGCGGTAGCTCATGTGGGCATGGCCGGGAGGTGTCGCAAGCGAGGAGCCGCGCAGCACCATCTGATTGACCATGAACTTGCCGTTGTATTCGCCGATGGCTCCCACGGGCGCCTGATAACCGGGATAGGGCAAATAGCCGCTGCGCGTCCATTGCCACACGATTCCAAAGGCATCGGCGATGTCGCCGGCGCGCGCCGCAACTTCCCATTCGGTTTCGCTCGGCAGGTGTTTTCCGGCAAAGCGCGCGAACGCGTCGGCCTCGTAATAGCTGATATGACACACCGGCGCAGCCGGATCGACCGGTTGAAGCCCGGCCAGCGTGACGCAAAACCAGGCGCCATCGATCTCCCGCCAATACCCTGGAGCCGTCCAGCCTTCGGCTTCCAGTGTAGCCCAGCCGTCGGAAAGCCAAAGTGAGGGCGTCGTGTAACCGCGCTCACGCGTGAACTCCAACCACTCCGCGTTGGTGACCAGTTCGCGCGCGATGCGCACCGGCCCGACCAGAGCACGGTGCGCGGGACGTTCATTGTCAAAGCAAAAGCCGTCGCCATCGTGCCCGACGGTATGGATGCCCTCGATCAGTTCGGCAAAGCCGGCGCGCTGTTTGGCCGTGGGCGGTCGCCATTCGGAATCGTAGGCGGGCGCGATCGGGTTCTGCGCAAACGCATGCAGAATGTCGGTGATCAGCAATTCCTGATGCTGCTGTTCGTGATTGAGGCCAAGCTCGATCAGGGCCGTGATTGGTGCGAGCGACCCTGTGCTCGTGACGTCAAGTAGCCGTTCGACCGCGGCGTCGACGTGCGCCCGATAGGCCGCAATTTGTTCGGCGCTCGGTCGCGTCAAGAGACCGCGCTTGGGTCGGGCGTGCCGCGGGCCGGCGGCGACGTAGTAGGAATTGAACAGGAATGCAAAGTCGCCATCGAAGATCTGGTAGCCCCTCAGGTGCGGGACCAGCAGAAACTGCTCGAAGAACCAGGTCGTGTGCGCGCGATGCCACTTGGTCGGACTGGCATCGGCCATCGATTGGACCATCTGGTCCTCGGCCGAAAGGAACGCCGCACGATGCTCGGTTTCGGCGCGCACCGCGCGAAACGCGGCGCGCCAACGCGCGCGCTCGTCGGTTGCCGGAGGAGACGCAGAGCTGACGGTCTGCTGGCGGGCTGCCGTGCCACTCATAATCAGCTCCCGGGCGAAACACGTCGGTCGGAAAGGCGGTGCGGCAAGTATCCACAGTGGAACACAGGGCAGGCCCGAAGGCGAGGCTTACGGTGCCTCAATACTCCGTGAAACCCCCATCCAACCCCCAACGCGCAAGCTCCGGATTCGATCCATTCTTTCTTTGTTTGCAGGCGATGTGTGCGAGGCTGGCCTACTCCGCGGCGGCGCGGGCCGGCTGCTTGTGGGCCGAAACCATGTAATCCATGGCGGCCTGCACGCCGCCCTTGCGGAACGGGACGCCGGCGAGTGCAAGCGACATTTCGGTGGCTGCCAGCGCCCCTACGATGGTGAGGTCATTGGTGTCGCCGAGGTGGCCGATGCGGAAGAACTTGCCAGCTAGCTTGCCGAAACTCATGCCGTAGGAGATGTCGAAGGTCGAAAGCGCAAGATTACGGAAGACATCCGCGTCATGTCCCTCCGGCATCAGCACCGCCGTGATGGTCGGTGAATAATAGGCCGGGTCGCGGCACAAGATTTCGAGCCCCCAGGCGCGCACCGCGCGCCGGGTTGCCTCGGCAAACCGGTCATGGCGGGCGAACACGTTCTCCAGGCCCTCTTCGTGCAGCATGTCGATCGCGGTCACGAGGCCATGCAGCATGTTGGTCGCCGGTGTGTACGGGAAGTAGTTCATCTTGTTGGCGGCGATCATGTCATCCCACGAGAAGAACGACTTCGGCAGCTTGGCGTTCTTGCTGGCGGCGAGCGCATCGTTGCTGATGGCGTTGAACGACATGCCGGGCGGCAGCATCAGACCCTTCTGAGCGCCGCCGATCGTGACATCAACGCCCCATTCGTCGTGACGATAGTCGGTCGATGCGAGCGAGGAGATCGTATCCACCATGAACAGCGCCGGATGGCCGGCCCGGTCGATCGCCTTGCGGATCTCGGCAATCGGCGAGAGGCAGCCGGTCGCGGTCTCGTTATGCAATACGCAAACGGCCTTGATCTGATGCGCCTTGTCGTCCTTGAGCTTGGCCTCGATGACCGCGGGTTCGGCGCCGATGCGCCAGTCGGTCGGGATGAACTCCGGCTTGAGGCCGAGGCTCTCCGCCATGCGCTTCCATAGTGTCGCAAACTGGCCAGTCTCGACCATCAGCACGCGATCGCCGGGCGACATTGTATTGACGAGCGCCGCTTCCCAGGCACCGGTTCCGGTCGCCGTGTAGATAATGACCGGGTTGGTGGTTTTGAAAATCGTCTTGATGCCATCAAGCGCGCGCCGCGCTAGCTGGGCGAACTCAGGTCCGCGATGATCGATCAGCGGCGTGTCCATCGCACGCAGGATTCGATCGGGGACCGGGGTCGGCCCCGGGATCTGCAGGAAGTGACGGCCGGCGGTGCGCGAAGCGTTCTTTGACATGAGCGAATGTCCGAAAGATCCGGAATGAATCGTCCCGGCTCAAACTGGGATCGAAACTTGCCGTCATGAATGACGAATGCGAGAGTCAGTCAAGCCTCTTACGGTGGGCTTGCGCCCACGGGAAAGCTCAAGGAAATCAACATGGCGGCGACTGTTGCGCCGGGCCTCGAACGCCGGCTCAAGGCCGAAATCACCGGTGACGTGTTGTTTTCCACCTTCGACCGCGGCCGCTACGCGACAGATGCGTCGCACTATCAGGTGATGCCGGTCGGTGTCGTCGTGCCGCGCTCGATTGCGGAAGCCGAGCGCACGATCGCGCTGGCGCGCCAGGATGGCGTCAGCGTTTTGCCGCGCGGGGGCGGGACCTCGCAGGCGGGTCAGACCGTCAACACCTCGCTCGTGATCGACTGTTCCAGAAACCTCAATCACGTCCTCGATCTCGATGTCGCCGGACGGCGGTGCGTGGTCGAGCCGGGCATCGTGCTTGATGAACTCAACCGAAAGCTCAAACCGCACGGCTTGTGGTTCCCGGTCGATATCTCGACCGCGTCGCGCGCGACCATCGGCGGCATGGTCGGCAACAACTCGTGCGGTGCCCGCTCGCTGCGCTACGGCAACACACGCGAGAACGTGCTGTCGATCGACGCCATGTTGGCCGACGGCACCGCGGCGCATTTCGGGCCGGTCGCAAACGACCTGTCCGACTTATCGGCGGCGCTTCGGCCGCTCGCGTCGGATTTGCTGGCGATCGGAGCGCGCGAGGCCGACGAAGTCGCGGCGCGGTTTCCACGCGTGCAGCGGCGCGTCGGCGGCTACAATCTCGACGCCCTGATCCCGACCCGCAACGACCTCAATCTCGCGCACATTCTGGTCGGCTCCGAGGGCACGCTCGCATTCTCGACCCGCATCGAGCTCAAGCTCTCACCCTTGCTCGGTCGGCGTGCGGTCGGCGCATGTCATTTCGGGAGTTTCCACGCCGCCATGGACGCGGCCCAGCACATCGTCAAGCTCAACCCGATTGCGGTTGAGCTGGTCGATGCGACCATGATCGAGCTCGCGCGCGACATCGCGTTGTTTCGTCCGACCATCGCGGCCTTCGTGCGTGGCGATCCCGCTGCGGTGCTGCTTGTGGAGTTCGCCGAACGCGAATGGGAGGAGAACGTCCGCCGACTGGAGCAGCTGCGCACACTGATCGGCGACCTCGGCTTTGCCTGGAACCGGCCTGGGGCGCACCGCGGCGGCGTCGTCGACGTGCTCGATCCCAAGCTGCAGGCCGCGATCGCCGAGGTTCGCACCGCCGGCCTCAACATCATGATGTCGATGAAGGAGGAGGGCAAACCGGTATCCTTCGTCGAGGATTGTGCGGTGCCGCTCGAACATCTGGCCGAGTATACGCAGCGGCTCACCGAGGTGTTCGCGCGGCATGGCACGCGCGGTACCTGGTATGCGCACGCGTCAGTCGGCTGTCTGCACGTCCGGCCGGTGCTCAATCTTCGGCTCGAGAAGGACGTCAAGGCGATGCGCGAGATCGCCGAGACGGCATTCGCGTTCGTACGCGAGTACAAGGGATCACATTCGGGCGAGCATGGCGATGGCATCGTGCGCTCCGAGTTTCATCAGCCGATGTTTGGGGCGCGTCTCGTGCACGCGTTCGAGGAGGTCAAGGATCGCTTCGATCCGGACGGCACCTTCAATCCTGGCAAGATCGTGCGCGCACCAAAGTTCGATGATCGCAGCTATTTGCGCTACGCGCCCGGTTATCACGGAGAGGCCATTGCTACTCAGCTCGACTGGTCCGCCTATCCGGGCAGCGGCGGCGGTTTCCAGGGCGCAGTCGAGATGTGCAACAACAACGGCGCCTGCCGCGCGCTCGCCGGCGGTGTCATGTGCCCGAGCTTTCGCGTGACCGGCGAAGAGAAGGACGTGACGCGCGGCCGAGCTAACACGCTCCGCCTCGCGGTCACCGGTCAGCTCGGCCCCGACGCGCTCACGTCCGACGCGATGGCCGACACACTCAAGCTGTGCGTCTCCTGCAAGGCGTGCCGGCGCGAGTGTCCGACCGGCGTCGACATGGCGCGCATGAAGATCGAAGTGCTGGCGACCCGGGCCAAACAGCACGGGCTCACGCTGCGCGATCAGCTGGTCGCGTATCTGCCGCGCTACGCGCCCTACGCGGCGCATCTGTCGTGGCTCTTGAACTTGCGAGACGTTGTTCCCGGTGCGGCGAAGCTGTCCGAGCTGACGACCGGATTCAGTGCGCGGCGAAGTCTGCCGCGCTGGCGCTCGGATTGGTTTCGCGATCCAGACGATCGAGCCGTGGATGCCGGGCACAAGGTCCAGCAGGGCGGCAAAGAGGTTGTCGTGTTCGCCGACACGTTCAATCGGTATTTCGAGCGCGAGAATATCGATGCGGCGCTCGGCGTGCTGCGGACGGCGGGCTATCGGGTCCATGTCGCAGCGCCGCTTGACGGTTCGCGGCCGCTGTGCTGCGGCCGCACGTTCCTGGCCGCGGGCAAGGTCGACCAAGCGCGCCGCGAGGCCGAGCGGGTGATCGCCGCGGTTAAGCGGTTCGTCGAGCGCGGCATCCCCGTGGTCGGGCTTGAGCCGAGCTGCGTGCTGGGCTTCCGCGACGAGATCCCGGCCTTGATCAAGAGCGATACCGCGCGGCGGCTTTCGCGACACGCAGTGCTGATCGAAGAATTTCTCGCAACCGAAGCACAGGCTGGAAAACTTGATCTGCCACTGGCTCCAATCGCACCACGCGCGCTGCTGCACGGGCACTGCCATCAGAAATCCTTCGACGCCATGAGCGCAGTCGAGACCGTGCTGCGGCTGGTGCCGGGACTAGAGGTCGAGACCATCGAGTCGAGCTGCTGCGGCATGGCCGGCAGCTTTGGTTTTAGCGCCGAGACGATCGACGTCTCGCTCGCCATGGGCGAGCTGACGCTGCTGCCGGCGGTCCGCAGGGCGCCTGACGATGCCATCATCGTGGCGGACGGGACATCGTGTCGCCATCAAATTCACGACGGCGCCGGACGGCAAGCCCTGCATGTTGCACAGGTGCTGAGCCTAAGCATCGCCGCGCACTTGAATGCGGATGGCCAACGTGATCGCCCCCGCATCGCAAATCCGAACTAGTGCCCCGGTTCCGAAGTTCGTGATACACCGCGGCAATCTCTGACACGAACTTCGGACGCAAAGGGGCACTAGCAAATATATGATTCTAGTGCCGCTTTTCGATTTGAAGTTCCTGCACGAGTTTGCCGCAACCGCTTGAGGAACTTCAAATCGGCGGCACTAGGTTGTCCCCATCAGGAAATCAAAGTCGCAGCCTTTGTCGGCCTGGGTGACGCGCTCGACATAAAGCCGGGTGTAACCGCGCGCAGGTTTTTCCGGTGCCTTCCAGGCCGCGCGCCGACGTGTGAGCTCAGCATCATCTACAAGCAGGTCGAGCTTGCGCGCGGGCGCATCGAGCCGGACCTGGTCGCCGTCCCGCACCAGCGCGAGCGGGCCGCCGGCGGCCGCCTCGGGCGCGACGTGCAGCACGACCGTTCCGAACGCGGTTCCGCTCATGCGGGCGTCGGAGATGCGCACCATGTCGGTTACGCCTTTAGAGCCGAGCTGCTTTGGAATCGGCAAGGCGCCAGCTTCCGGCATTCCGGGTGCACCGATCGGTCCGGCGTTGCGCAGCACCAGGCAGTGGTCGGGCGTCACCGCGAGCGTCGGATCATCGATGCGGTTGGCGAGGTCTTCGAGCGAGTCGAAAACGAGCGCCGGGCCCTGATGGGTGGTGAGATTTGCAGTCGCCGACGCAAGCTTGATGGCCGCGCCGTTGGGCGCGACGTTGCCGGTTAGAATCGCGATCGCTTCGCGAGCGAAGATCGGCCGGTCGAGCGGCCGGATGACTTCGTCGTCCGTATAGGTCGGCCAGCGTGTGACGATTTCGGCGAGCGTTTCGCCGCTGACGGTCGGGGTCGACAAGTCGAGCTTGTCGCGCAGCCGTCGCCAAAGCGCCGGCACGCCGCCGGCGGCGTGGAAATCCTCGATGAAATATGCGCCGGCCGGCTTGAGGTTGACCAGCACCGGGACGTCGCGCCCGACGCGGTCAAATTCGGCGAGATCGTAGGCGATGCCGGCGCGGCCCGCGACGGCGGCGAGATGCACCAGGGCGTTGGTTGATCCGCTGGTCGCCTGCAGGACGACCGACGCGTTGCGCAGCGCAGCCGGTGAAAGAATGTCGCGCGGCCGCGGCCCGCCGGCGACCGCCATCGCGGCAGCGCGCGTTCCGGTCGCCTCAGCGAG
>DATIPA010000053.1:0-32013 GCA_035472475.1 Xanthobacteraceae bacterium
CCAGTCCGCCAGCCAGTCACCTTCGCGCTCGGCCTCGCGCAGGCGCGGATAGAGATCTTCCCCGGTGCGACGGTCTCGGATCGTCTGGAACCAGGTGAAGTGATTGATGCCACAGGCTTCCATTTCAATCTCGTCCACAGGTTTGTCCAGGATGTAGGAGACCTGCTCCATTCCCATCCATACGCCGTGACATAGCCCGACGCATCGCGTCTTCGAGAGCGTCGTAATCGCATCGCACACTTTTTGCATCGGGTTGGTGTAGTTGAGCAGGATGGCGTCGGGGCAGATACGCTCCATGGTGCGGGCGATGTGGACCATTGCCTTCATGGCGCGCAGGCCATGGAAGAGGGAGCCTGGCCCGCCGTTTTCGGCGAAAACCTGACGGAAACCACATTTGCGCGGGATATGGTAGTCCTGTGCCCAATAGAGGCTTCGCTCGATCTCGACGGCAGTGACGACAAATTGCGCGCCGTCGAGCGCGGCCTCCAACGAAGTTGTTGTGCTGACCTCGGACTTGCGATCGAGCTTTTCGACAAGCGATTTGGCGTAACGGCCGATGTCCGACAGATTGTCGGCGACAATGTCCATGAGACGCAAGTTGATGCGGCGTTGTGTGAGCGCCTCGCTGAGCAGAACATCACGCACGGTTTCCGGGCCGAACGAGCGGCTGCCGGCGCCAACCAGGGCAATGATGACCGGTTCCATGCGTCATCTCCCCATATCGGTTCGGGACCGGTTCCGGTTCATCCAGCGGGCAGCGGGCCTCTCGTGCATATGTGAGAAGGGCGTTGATCCCGTCACGTTTGGTCTCGTTGCCAGCCTCACTCGGATCCCGAAAGAGCGGCAACACTTGGCCAGCCCCTCATCACAACGAGCAAATGTCCTTGGAGAAAGCTGGTCATGACTGCTGAAATCTTAGTGACAAATTGTGACTAAAAACGTGGCGGCGCCGTTCTTCCCGTATCGGTTCGCGTTCTTTCCACGCCGGTCGTTTCATAGCGCTGTTCTTTTGGGTGCCGACGTACTTCGGCGTGCAACGGGTCTGGGTGTGCGGCGGCCCTTACGGCTACGGCTACAGCGGCTATCACTGAGAGCTTGACCCGACAGCGCGAAAGCTGAGTGCTTGTTCTCTTTGTCGGGTGATCTGGCGGCGTTCAGGAGACAAATGTCGCCAGTGTGAGCCCCGGACTTCAGCACTTTCATCGAACCTAATCATCATTCCGATCCGCCGCATGCGATCCGGCTGCGGCGTGCGGCCACGCGGCCGCCGCCCCGCCGAGAAGCGTGGTGCACAGCCACGCGTGGCCGCGCCGCCATGGCGGGCTTGAATGCCCATCGTGCCCCGGTAAGCTCGATCGCCTGAGTCGTCGATTCGTAGGATTCGCGTGCAGGTGAAGCGGCACGGTTTTGCATGGCTCGTGCTTCCGCGGCGCAGACGGTTTTCCCTTTCGGCGATCAGCCGGAAGAGGTGCCGCGCGTCGATCAGCAAGACGTGGCCGTCGGATGGGAACGGATCCTTCGGGCTGCCTTCGCCGATCCGGATCGCCATTCCGGGTTTCTGCTGCAGGCCGAGGAGGCGGTGCGCGCGCAGCCGGGCGATGGCCACATCCTGCTGCTCGCCACCACGGCAGCACTCCTCGATCAGGATCCCGCGCGCGCGCAGGTCTTTCTGAAGCGCTTTTCCAAGCGCTACGTTGCGATCTGCACTTGCCACCTGCTGCGCGCCCTGGCGCTCGCGCAAGAGAACAAGCCCGGATTGGCGCGTTCGGTGCTGGAAGCCCATGGGCTCACGGATTGGTTCAACGCCCTGTACATTTTTCCCGGAGGCTTTGGGTGTCGGGCATGGCTCTGCCATCAGTACGACCGGATTTTCGAACGCGACAAGGCTGGCCGGCGCAAGCGCGCAGCCTCCGATGCCGCGCGCAAGGCTAAGAGCCCGGCCAAGACCAGACCGGGCGCGCCGCGGACCAAGAGCGTGCCGGTTCCCGCAACGGAAACGCCGGCCGTGCCGCCCGCACCGCCGCCGCTGCCGCTGATCGACATCGATGTCCCGTTTAGCGCCGAGCTCGATCTCGCGCCGCTGTTGACCGCCTTGCAGAAGTCGCCGGACAGCGACGGCGGCTGGTATGGCTTACGCCAGCGCTTTGCCCATCTCGGCCTCGCGCAAGGCTTCGACGAGCTGCTCTGCCTGCCGCATCTGCGCGGCATCGAAACGTTCTGGTACCAGGTCGAAACCGTGCGCAAGGTGCTCAAGCAGTTTCGCGGCCGCGTGCTGCTCGCCGACGAAGTCGGGCTCGGCAAGACCATCGAGGCCGGCATGGTTCTCAAAGAGTACCTGCTGCGCGGCATCGTCGACAGCGTGCTCGTGTTAACCCCGGCGTCGCTGGTCGGGCAGTGGCGGGAGGAGCTCGAGACCAAGTTCGACATTGCCTGCGCGACCACCCATGACGCGCTGCTGCGCAGCGACCCGGAACGGTTCTGGAGCCAAAAGCGCCTGATCGCCTCGCTCGCCCTGGCGCGCCGACACGAACAAGCCGCGCGCATCGTCGGCCGCAGCTTCGATCTCGTCATCGTGGACGAAGCCCACCACCTGCGCGATCGCACGAGCCAGAGCTACAAACTGGTGGACGCGCTCAACAAGCGCTTCCTGCTCCTGTTGTCGGCGACGCCGGTGCAGAACGATCTCACCGAGCTCTACAACGTGCTCACGCTGCTCAAGCCGGGCATCTTCAAGACCCTGAAGGAGTTTCGCGCCGCCTATGTGACGCCCGGCAAGCCGCACCAGCCGGCCAATCCCGAACGCTTGCGCGAGCTGATGCGCGGCGCCATGGTACGCAACACGCGCGCCGTCGTCGCGCTGAAGTTGCCGCGCCGTCACGCCGTGACGGTCCGCGTGGACGGCTCCGAGGGCGAGCGGGCGGCCTACCAGGAACTCGCGGCCGCCGCGCGACGGCTGGCGACCGAGGGAGCAAACCGGCTCGCGCTGCAGCATCTTCTCGGCGCCGCCGGATCGTCTCCGGCCGCGGCCACCGCCGCCGTGCGGCGCTTCTCCGGCCGCCATGTCGATGCAAGCTGGCACGCGCTGGCGCAGCGCTGGGCGTCCATCGGCACCGGCGGCAAGGAGGCGGCGCTCATCGACCTGCTGCGGCGGAACCCGGACGAGAAGAAGCTGGTCTTCGTCCACTACCGCGAGACGCTCGAACACCTCGCCGACCTGCTGGCACGGGAAGGCTTTGCTTTCGCGCGCTTCGAGGGCGCCCTGAGCGGCCCCGCCAAGGACGCCGTCATTGCCGCGTTCCGCGAGCGGGTGCCGGTGCTGCTTTGCACCGAGTCCGGCGGCGAAGGTCGCAACATCCAGTTCTGCAACACCCTGATCAATTTCGATGTGCCGTGGAATCCGATGGCGATCGAACAGCGCATCGGACGCATCGATCGCATCGGCCAGCAGCGCCAAGTGTTCGTGTTCAACCTCGTGACCCGTGGCACCCTGGAGGAGCAGATCCTGCATCTGCTCGATGAGAAGCTCTCGATGTTCGAGCTCGTGGTCGGCGAGGTGGGGGCGATCCTAGGCGGCCTCGCCGAGGATCGCGATTTCGCCGACCTGATGCTCGATGCTTGGCTGCGCACGACCGAAGCGAGCCGCGCCGAGGCGCTCGATGCGCTCGGCCGCCGCATGCAAGGGGCGCGGGAGCACCACGAGAGCGCCAAGGCCCTGGACGCTGCCCTGTTCGGCGAAGACTTCGAGACCACGTGAGCCGAGCCCGATGAGCGAGCTGCGGGAGTTCGTCGCCGACCTGCTGGAGCGCCAGGGCGCGGCCGTTGGGGCCCTCGGGCCGGACGGACTCGAAGTGCTCGCGCCTGCGCCCCTGCAGAAACAGTTAGGCTGGCCCGAGCTGGCGTATCTCGGCTTCGGAACGGAATGCGCCCATGGCACGATTGCGATCGCACTCGAGGGCGACTGGCTCGACCGGTTCGGCGCGCTCCTCGCCGACGAAGGACGCTGGAGCGAACGGGAGGTTCGGCCGCGCGCTGCGGTTCCGCCGCCGAGCGACCCCGAACGGGTGCTCGATCGCGTCCTCGACCTGCCGAACGCGGTCTGGCGGTTCCAGGGCATGTCCGCGACCTGGACGCGCTGCTTGATGCTGGCGTTCCGCTTCACCGCGGTGTCGGATGAGAAGCGCGAGGGACTGATCTGGCTCGGCTTCAACCTCGGCACCGGCGCGGTGGTCAGCGACATCCTGGCGCGGCTGCGGCCGGCGCTGGCGCAAATGCCGGACTGGCAGGTGCCCGACCCGGCGACCAGGCGCGCGGCCGGGCCCGGGTGGAGCGCTTCGACGCTCGCGGCCCGGCTGCATCCGCTGCTCGATCGGCAGGTGCATGAGAGCATGGAGCCGTTTCTGCGCGCGATGCGCCGCCGGCTCGAGCGCGACCGCAACCGGGTCCACGCCTATCACGACGACCTGCGCAGCGCATCGCTCAAGCGCCTGGCGGCGCTCGCCCGTGCGGACGGAGACCGGGCGGCGGCCGACCGGCGGCGCGAGACGCTGCGGGTCGAGGCGATCGAGCGCGAATATCGCTCCAAGCTCGACGACCTGCGCCGCAACTATGCCTTGCGCGTCACCGTCGAATGGGTCCAGGCGCTCGACCTCTATGTACCGGTGCAACGCTTCGAGGTGCTGATCCGCCGGCGCAAAGGCGAGCGCGTGGTCTGGCTCGACTGGCACCCGCTGGTCAGAACGGCCGAGCTGCCGCTGTGCGAGGCGGGCCTCGGCCTCGATCGCGTGCGCCTCGTGTGCGACGACAAGCTCCACCTGACCGACCCCGCCGGCCAGGCGCCCTGCGCCTCATGCGGCAAGCCGTTCTGTCGCGCCTGCTTCTCGACAGCTTGCCCGCGCTGCCGGCAGGCGAACTGAATAGCGAACGACGGTCTTTGCGCATTCCGGAGTTCGAGTCCCGCCATCCAGGCATATTGAACAGCCCGGTCGTGATGGTGCGCCAACGTTTGCACCGGGGATGCCTGCCCGGCGGGCTGGGGCGCTTGGACATGCCGGCGGGCCAAAAGTGCGAAGCCCCAGGGGGGTAGCCTGGGGCTTCATGGGTAAACCACAAGTTAGGGTATTTGCGTTCGCATTGACAAGCTAATGTGGGCATGCATCGCCGGCAATAGGTCAGCTACGAAAACGAATTACTGTGATATTTTTGCAAGGGTGGAGTTTGCCCGGTGATCAGCGCGCTTGTCTTGCTTGGTGCCGTTAGCTTCATGCTTGTGGCGGTAGGGCTTTTGAATACGGTGCGGAATGGACAAACCCGCGCGTGGAGTACCGCCCTCGCCATCATGGTCCAAAACTTCGCCAACCAGGCCGTGATTGCGATCGAGAATGCCCGCCTGCTCAACGAGCTGCGCGAATCGCTGCAGCAGCAGACCGCCACCGCCGACGTGCTCAAATCAGCCGCTCGACCTTCGATCTGCAGACCGTGCTTGATACGTTGACCGAGTCGGCGGCACGCCTGTGTGGCGCCAAACACGGTTTTTTCGCTATGACGGTGAAAACTGTTGCACGGCGGCTGCTTTCAATACACCGCCCGAACTTCTGGAGCTCTGGGAACGCACCCCGGTCCGCCCCGGGCGAGTCGAGCCCTGCTGGACCGCCACGCCTCGGCACCGAGATCGCCGGCCAGTCGCCTGCAGCTGCCCTGAATTCGACCCGGCGGAGCGTGGAAGGACTCGAACTCAGAAATGTCATCGCAAAGTATCCTTTTGAAAAGTCGCGCAGATTTCCGGCGATTCAGCCGAATCCCGTAACCAGAGACGGTGCGCGTTTGAGCTGCGGCGTTGCGGCGGCCAATACTCGATCCTCGACTCTACCCGCTCGTGATCGGGGAACGGGTGCGCGACAAGACCGCCTAGACGCAGCCTGACGTTCGCCCAATGTCGTGGCCGCCGAGTGCAAAGGTGCGTGCGTGTCTCATTGACACTAGGTCAGGCTGGCCTCAGAGATGCTCCTCCGTTCGCAGCGAAAGCTCGACCATGCGTTCCAGAAGCTGGTCCGCAGGCAGGCCGACGAAGTTGTGTATGACGAGCTCCTTCGCGTATAGGCGGACGAGGTAGCGTAGCTTCAGCGACTTGCTGCGCGAGGCATAGACGAAATCGCGGTGCCCGTTGTTGATCACGATGACGTTGCGCTCGGCGTCTAGGCGCGAGCGCCAGGACCCTCCGGGGGCACGCTCGAACGTATAGCCCGGCAGGCCCTGCGACGAGACGGTCGCGGTGCCGAGCTGCCCCATCAGTTCGTGAGTGACCGTGATCAATCCTTCGCCGGTACAAACAACGTCGCGCTGGCGCACCGTGACCTTCACACGCGTGAGGCCGGGCTCGTCCGGCGCTAGGAAGGTGACAGCCTGGTTGTGCATCCCGGCCAAGGCGCCGAGCCCTTCGACGATCTGCCACTGGAACGTGAGGTCGTGCTCGACGCGGCGCCGCGAACGATCGCGCGACAGGGCCCGCAGTTCTTTGGCCTCGCCGACCTGCACCATGGTCGATGCCGGGGAAATCGTCACGCTGAAAAGCGGTCCGGCGAATTCGAAGAACTGCCGTTGCCGGTCCTCGCCGAGCGCCGGCTCTGCCGCCCCGAGAACGACTCCGTTGACCTCGTGCGAGAGTGAAGGCGAATTCGCCACGGTCGCGCCGTCGGGTATCGACCGGAACATGCGGGCGTGGATGTCGAACCAGTCATATTCCTCGGCCGGCAACGCCAGCAGCGCCTCGCGGAACGCACGCTGGATCGTGCGCAGCTGCTCCTGGCTCGCCTGCTCTTCCTCGGCGCGGCGCTGCTCTTCGATGACCTCGACAAGCTTTCGCTCGAGCGGCTGCAGCGCTTCGCACAGCGTCGCATATGCTGTGTCGTGGATGAGACCCGAACGCGTGCCTGGCGTGAGGTTGACGAACGGCGCATCGACGTGGCCCTGCAGGCAGCGCAAGGTCCACGGCGGACGGGCAAGATCGTCCAGCAGGGCAAGGTCCTCGATCACGCGCGTGCCGTGCCGGAACAATGCCACCCGATTGCTGTCGGACGGCTCGCTGAGATACAGCTCGGCATACATGTCGCCGATCCTTGTGCGCAGTGCCGGCAGTTGATGCAGCAGCCGGCCCTCGTATTGGCGCGGCTCGACGGCGTACTGCTTACGCGCGAGCCGGTCGACGACGTTGATACGGACGCCGGTCTGCCGGATACGGTCGCGCAGCTCCGCCGCGAGATACCACTGGATCTTTTCTCCCGACAGACCGCGGATGCCATCGAGCAGCGGCGCGATCCGTACTTCCGTGCCGCCGTCGCCGAACAGCGCGCGCATGGGGGTGACCACATAGGTCGGATCGCCTTTGCGCATGACCATCTGGTAGGCGCGCCGGTCTTCGCCGGTCGACGTTATGCTGAGCTCGTCGCCCACCGTCCAGAAGCTCAACAAGCCGATCCCGAACTCACCCTGTAGGCCCGAGGTCCCGTCGGCCTTGAGCCGGCGCTTGACGGAATCACAGATGTGGGTCGCCACGTAGCGGAAATCCGGCCGGCCGGCGTTGTCGCGCGGCACGCCTTCGCCATCGTCGCGGATTGAGAGAAAATGGCGCCTATGCTCGCGGCCGCGGGTGATCGTCACAGTGCTCGCCTTCGCATCAATGCTGTTTTCGACCAGCTCGGCGATCGCCTTCAGTGGGCTGGTCTGAGACAGGGCGATGATGGTGATGGCGTTCCAGTCGTCGCCGATCTTGAGCTTGCCGCGCGCCCGGCTCGAGTCTTCTGAGGTCCTCTTTCGGTTCATGCGATCGCTCGGGTTTGCGTGCTTCTTATTATCATGGACGGGTCCGGCGAGAAGCGCCCGAAGCGCTCGGGGCCGGGAATTTCGGAGCCCTTCGGTACCGCGCGTCCACAGCCACGGCGCTCCTTCCGCCAGGACCTTAAGCTTGCTGGCGCGGTGCAAACCTGAGATGGCCCACAGAGACCCGACCGCCTGGCTGGGCTGAGAGAATTCGAACTCGGGAATCCGTGCGCGAGCTATGTATTTGAGATATTGTGATAAGTCCCGTTGGCTCGGCGCGTTTGAGCTGCGGCGTTCGGGATACGCGGCTCGGGTCTAGTGCCAGGATCTCCAGCAGGCATGCGTGCGATATTGTTCCGCCTGCGAGAAAGGCCGCCAAAAGGGTGAACGGTCATTCAAGCGGCACTACAGGCGGTCTGCAAACACTTAGCGCGCCTCCATCGCAGGGGTGGTAGCGGCTGTGCTGCCGAGGCATCTTAGTACTCGGGGAGTCAACGCTTGAACTTGCCGGTTGCCTCGGCCATTACAATCCCACAAAGAATGATGCCCAGCGTTGAACGAACGGCATTGGCCCGCGTGGTGCAATAATGGCTCGATCATCGGGCAAGGTAGCCCTCATCGCCGGCATGACCGGGCAAAACGGCGCCTACGGTTGGCGATATCATTTTGTAGCTCGACGCTGCGCGCTGGCCTAAGCCGTGAAACGGTTTCCACGAGCGGCACTAGTCGTCCGTGAAGTATCTGCAAGCCACTAATCGGAACGGCCGATTGGGCGTTTCGAAGTAATCGGAATCGCCAGTTTTCGGGATTGTTAGCGCGTTTACTTGCAAATTCGGTTTGGGGATTGAACGAAGCCGCTGTCGCGGCATTGAGGCGTGTTGCAGGGCCGGGAGTGCCACGGCATCGTTGTGGTCGGCCGGCTCGGTTGGAATGCATTGACCGGTATAATTCAGATAAACGGTGCTAGTGACCCAAACGATCTCGGACCAACATCCAAGGGACGACATGGCGACTGTCCGCATTCCAGTTGCACTGGTTTGGCCTCTCCGGCTCGAAGGTCGTTGTCAGGCTCCTAACGTAGAGGTTGTCGCAGGTGATCTTTGTGCCACACCTAAGCTATTGAAATCACATATGGAGAAAAACCTACTTTCCCCAATTAGCAACATCCGTGCCGTAACGTCCAAGTTGTGCGCGCGTGCGAGGTTGGCGATCGCCAAAGAGCATCGCCTTTGAAATTTTTCCCGTGGTTCAGCGCCGTGGCAGCGGCTCGTTCAATCCGGCTTCTATGAGGTCGCGCTCACCTCAGCGCCCGAAAAACTCTGTCCATTTAACTCGCGGTCACCAGCGAATCAGAACATGATCCTGGAATGATTGCAGTTGGCCTCCTGTTCGTCCGCGTCCTGTGCGACTGCTGCAGGATGTTGAGCTGATGGCGCAGAACAAGGATCTCCGCCTCAAGCCGTGCCCTCGACCGGAATAGCCTGGTCAGCGCATATGCCAGCATCATGAGAAAATCGATCATCGGGCACGAGCATCACCCGATTCGCTGTCTGCTCGCCAGCGCATGGGGCTTCCGGTAGGGACAGGCGGTAGGAACAGTATCATCGATTACGGTCTGCCTTGGGCCGGCCTCGCAATGCCCCCACCATCCGCTTCCCGTGCTTGCGAAAGCAGCACCGCGTAGTCAGCGGGTTTGACCGACACGAAGCGCGTGATCACCAGCACGTCGAACGTCGCCGCCAGCTCAGTCTGGATTGCGCCGGACATCAGGGCGCCGCGCAGGCGCTGGACGATGTCGTCCGCAACCGCTGGTGAGGCAACCAGCGGCGGAATCAGGGTCAGCGCCGTTGACTCCACCGTTCGAAGCCTGGAGGCCGTCTCTGGCTCGTGGCGCTTGAGCAGATCATGCACGTAGGAGTCCAGCGGACCTACATCAATTTTCCCTTCGATAACGTGCTCGATCACGCGCCTCGGCGTAATGAGTGGACCAACCCATTGGGCGAATAACGGCTCTTCTTGTTCCCGGCGATGGCGCAACAGATGATAACGAACCGCGTTGTAGCCGGATTGCGAGTGCCCGACTGTCCAGCCGATGCGTCCGCCGAAAGTGTCGCTCAGGCGTGCGAAGGGGCGATCGGCGCGCACGATGAAATCGGTGCAATATTGCGGCAATCCGCCGTAACGCGGCGGCGAAGGAATAGGTGCCGCGATGACGCTAGGTTTCCGGGCAGCAGAAGCAAAGGGAAACCCGCACATGAAGGTTGCGCCTAGATCCTCGCGCGCCCAAAGCGTTTCGAGCGGCGCTGGTGCGGCATGGTCGATATATTCGAGGGGAACACTTGATGTCCTCGCCACCCAGTCAAACAACGTCCGCCAGGCCTCGCGTACTCCTGGCGTGACCGCATACATCCGTGCGTTGGCGACGAGGGTCATTGTTCAGGCGTAGCGAAGTCTATGTCCGATGCCCAGCCGAGCCGCCTTCTCCAACATGGCATGACCGAGAGCGATGTCAGAAAGCGATAAGCCGCGATGCCAGAAGAGAATTGTCTCGTCGTCACGTTGTCGACCTGGTTTGCGGCCTGCGACGATCTCGCCCATTTCCGCGTACAGCGTTGCCTCCGATAACTTGCCGGCCTCAACATGTGCGCGCAGCGATCCGAATGGTCCGCTCTTGCACTGGGCCCAATCATCGACGACCATTTTGGACATTATGTCGGTGAGCGAGAGCTCAACGGCGCTCATGGTGCCGTAGGGAACGACGAAGGCGCCCTTCTTGATCCATTCAGTCTTCAGCATTGCTGCGGGCTCGGACAGGCGCGAGGCCTCCACCACGATGTCGGCGCCCTCCACGCAGGCGTGCCAGCCTGGCGTTGCCTTCACGGGCTTGCCCAGGTCCTTGGAGAGGCGCGCGGCGAATGCGTTGCGGCTTTCCGGCCGACGCGAATGAACGCGGATCTCCTCGAAGTTGAACAGACGATCGAGCAGGCGCACGTTCCAGTAGGCCGTGCCGCGGGCGCCAACATGGCCTAGCACGCGCGAATTCTTGCGCGCTAGGTATTTTGCGCCGATCGCGGTTACTGCGCCAGTGCGCATGTCGGTCAGGTGACTGCCGTCAATGATCGCCTTGGGCACGCCGTTGCGCGGGTCCATCAGCAGCAGGAGCCCGACTTCGGACGGAAGGCCTTCCTTGTAGTTGTCGACGTAGTCGCTGATCACCTTGACGCCGGCGAGGTTGATCGGCGCGCGGAACGAACCGCGCAGCACGTTGAAATGTCCCGGCACCGTGGCATCCGGGACCAGATGCACGCGCGGCTCGATGACCGTCTCGCGCCGACCCTGCGCCGCTAGCCCGGCCTCGACGGCTGCCAGAATTTCGTCGTCGGTGAGCGCAAGCGCTTCGACATCGAGTGCGTTCAGGTAGTGCAAATAGATCGGCGACATTGAACGAGCTTAAGGCGCGATCTTGATATTGGCGTCACGGATCAATTTCGCCCAGCGTGCCGTATCGACCGCGATCACGGCGGCAAGCTCGGCCGGCGTGTTCCCGACCGGCTTTGCTCCTTGCGCCTCGAGCCCAGCCTTCGCTTCGGGCGCATTGATCGCCTCCACAGCGCCGTCGTGAAGCTTGGCCACGATCGCCTGCGGTGTGCCGGCTGGAGCCATCAGGGCGTACCAGGACACGGCTTCGAACCCGGGCATATCGCCGGCCTCTGCAATCGTCGGCACATCGGGCAGCGCGGCGCTGCGCACCCTGCTGGCAACACCGAGCGCGCGCAATTCGCCGCTAGCAATCAACGGTTTGGCTGTCGAAAGCTGAGAGAACATCATCGTGACCTCACCGCGCAACACGTCGGTCAAGGCAGGCGTGACGCCGCGATAGGTGACATGCGTCATCGTGAAGCCCGCGCTCCGCGCAAGCAGCTCGGCGGCGAGGTGCGCGATGCTGCCAGCGCCGGGGGTCGCATAGGTGAGGTTCGCGCCTTTCGACCGGCCGAGCGCAATCAGGTCCTTCAGCGATTTGATCGACGACTTCGTGCTGATAACGAGCACGTTCTCGACATTCGCGATCTGCGTGATAGGCGCGAATTGCCCAAGTTCGTAGGGCAGATCGGTGAACAGTGACGGATTCACCGCGGCGTTACCCACCGGCACTAGCGCGAGCGTGTACCCATCCGGAGGGGACTTGGCCACTGCGGCCATGGCAATATTGCCGTTGGCCCCGGTCCGGTTCTCAACCAGCACTGCCTGGCCCCACTTCTGCGTCAGGCGGTCGCTGATGATGCGCGCCAACGTATCCGGCGCGCCGCCGGCGGCGAAGCCGACGATGATGCGGATTTGCTTTGAAGGATAATTGGTCTCGTCCAACGCGGAGACCGCAGACGCGGTCGGTATCAGAAGCAGGGCTGTTGTCAGCAATCTTAAAGCGATCGTCACTGCTTCACGCATCACATCCGCCGATGACCAGGGCCTTATTGGGAGGTTGACTCACGGGCTTGGTCGATTCAACCCCTCGCTGCCAAGCAGGACGGCAGGGCACGATGCAAGCTCACTACGTCATTGCTTGATTTGATTTTTCCTATCGGCAATTTCGCTCGACCCGGGTTCGATTTGCGGGCCGTGCTCGTCTAACGTTCCACAGTGCGATTGCGGTGCGTTGGTCCGGGCCTCGATGGCGCTAAAAGGCGCTGATGGTTGAGAGGTGCCGAAGCGTCGAAAAGAAGCTCATGGCAGACCAAGTCTTCCTCGGCACGGTTGTCCTTCCAGATCGAATTATCGACGGCGGTTACGTTCTCGTCGGCGACGGGCTGGTGCATGCCGTCGGGTCGGGGGCGGCACCGTCGGGCGAGCGCCATGGCGGCAACGGATTTCTTGTTCTTCCTGGCGCGATTGACGCTCAGGTGCACAGTCGCAGTCAGAAGGGCCAGGAAGACTTTGTATGGTCGACTCGCAGCGCCGCCGCCGGCGGCGTGACGACGATTGTCGATATGCCCTATGACGACGGCTGTCTGATCGCCACGGCTGAGCGCTTCGGCAGCAAAGTGTCCGAGGCGAGCGTGCAGTCGCGCGTTGATTTTGCCCTCTACGCCACGGTCGATCCTCAGGAGGGAGCGACGCGCATCGGGGAGCTGGTCGACGCGGGAGCGGCCGCCTTCAAGTTCTCGACCTTCGGCACCCATCCGCAACGTTTTCCGCGCATCCCGCCGCAGACGCTCCACGCCTGCTTCTCCGCGATCGGAGCACGCGGGCTGTTCGCTGGCATCCACAACGAGAACGACGAAATGGTGCGTGCCTTTACGGCCGAGATCCAGGCACGCGGCATTACGGATTACCGCGCGCATGGCCTGTCGCGTCCGCCCATTACCGAATTGCTGGCCACCGCCGAGGTTTACGAATTGGGCGCCAATACCGGGTGTCCGGTGCATATCGTGCACTGCTCGATCGGGCGGGGATATGAACTCGCCGCCGCCTATCGCGCGCAAGGGCACGCCGCGACCATTGAGGCCTGTATTCATTATCTTACGCTCGACGAAGAGAATGACGTGCGCCGCCTGGTTGGCAAGGCCAAGATCAATCCGCCGCTGAGGTCGCGGCGCGAGGTCGAAGCATTGTGGCATCACCTTGCCGCTGGCAACGTCACCGTCGTTTCGACCGATCACGTGAGCTGGTCGGAGGACCGCAAGTCCGATCCAAATATGCTCACGAACGCCTCGGGCGTACCAGGGCTCGAGGTGCTCTATGCCCTGCTGATCAAGGGGCTCAGCGAACGCAATCTACCGCTGACTCACGCCGCGCGGCTGCTGGCCCACAACCCCGCCGCGCTGTTTCGTATTGCCCACGTGAAAGGTGCGCTTGCCGTCGGCCGCGACGCCGACGTTGTGCTGATGCGGCGCGATTCCTATCGGTATCGCGCCGCCGACAGCGGCAACAATTTCGTATCCTGGAGCCCGTATGACAATATCGAACTGCCGTTCCGGCCGGTTGCCACTTTCCTGCGGGGGGCGTGTGTGGCCGCGGACGGCCGCGTGATCGCCGAACCGGGCCACGGGCGCTTCGTCCGGCCGCGCCTGCCGGCGCATTGAATGCGGAGCCGAACTTGGCTTCGACCAACCTGCCGCTCGATGCCGATCGCCTCTGGGGCGACGTGATGGCGCTCGCCGAGATCACCGACCCGGAGCGTCCCTACACCCGCCGGTCCTTCAGCCCCCTGTTTCTCGAGGGCCGGACCTGGCTCGCCAAGCGGTTTGTGGACGCGGGCCTCGCCGTGCGCATCGACACCGCTGGCAATCTGATCGGGCGGCTCGAGGGCGCAGACCCGTCGCTCGGCGTGATCGCGGTCGGGTCGCACAGCGATACCGTGCCGTCGGGCGGGCGTTTCGACGGGATTGCGGGCCTCGCGACGGGCCTCGAGATCGTGCGGTCGTTCCGTGATGCCGGCGTGCGACTCGGTCACGCGATCGAGATCATCGACTTCCTCGCGGAAGAGCCGAGCGAATACGGCCTCTCCTGCGTCGGCAGCCGCGGCATGGCGGGCGCGCTCGACGCCGGGATGCTCGAGCTGACCGAACCGGGGGGCGAGAAGCTTTGCGAAGCGCTGCGCCGTGTCGGCGCCGACCCCGATCGCTTCGCGGCGGCACGGCGCCACGACATTAAGGCGTTTCTAGAGTTGCATATCGAGCAGGGCATCGTGCTGGAGTCGCAATCGCTCGACGTCGGTGTCGTCACTTCGATTGTCGGCATCCGCCGCATCGAAATCGTGTTTGAGGGTGCGGCCGATCACGCCGGCACCACGCCGATGAGGTTGCGGCACGACGCGCTGGTCGCCGCGGCTAACACGGTCGTCGCGGTGCGTCGCATTGCCGAACAATTAGCCGTCGAGGGGCCGGATTATTTCGTTGCCACCGTCGGCATTCTCTCGGTTGAGCCGGGAGCCTCGAATGTTGTACCGGGGCGCTGCCGACTGGTGATCGATGTGCGGACCACCAATTCGGCGCTGACCTGGCGCTTCGTCGAGGCGCTGGAGCGCGAGAGCGCGGCGTGCGCGGCGGCCGCGCGCGTCGAACGCACGCCGCTAGCAACGCTGTCCGACGGACCGCCGGTTGCTTGCGATCCCATGTTACGCGAGGTGTTGCGGCGCGGGGCACGGGAGCTTGGCCTTGGCGAGACCGATCTGGCCAGCGGTGCAGGACACGATGCTGCCTTCATGAGCCGCATCTGCCCGTCGGCCATGATTTTCGTGCCGTGTCGCAATGGCAAAAGTCACGCGCCGGAGGAATGGGCAGATCGGGAAGCGATTGCACGCGGCGCCGCGGTCGTGCTGCAAGCGGTCAAGACACTGGATCGGTCCTTGCCACGTAAGCCATAGGCGAAGAGGAGCGGCTGATGGGGCGCATTCTAGGATTTCAGGACGTCGAGGCGGCACTCCGGGGCGGCTCGGTGTTCGCGGCCGGCGGTGGCGGATGGGTCGACCATGGCCGGATGTTGGGGACCACAGCGGTCACGGTTGGGCAACCGGAGCTGGTGTCGATCGACGAGGTGCCCGATGATGCCTACATCGCAACGGCTGCCGCCATTGGCGCGCCTGCCGGCACGACGGAATGGCAGATGCTCGGGGTCGACTACGTCAAGGCCGTCGAGATGATGCAGGAAGCCTTGGGCGCGCCAATCTTCGGCCTGATGATCGGGCAGAACGGCATGTCGAGCACGATGAACGCCTGGCTGCCTTCCGCCGTGCTAGGCACCAAGGTTGTCGATGCCGTCGGCGACATCCGCGCTCATCCGACCGGAGACATGGGCTCGATCGGCATGGCGAGCAGCCCGGAGCAGACCATCCAGGTTGCGGTCGGCGGACACCGCGCCAGCCATTCCTACATCGAGCTGGTGGTGCGAGGCGCGACGGCGAAAATATCGCCGATCCTGCGCAAGGCAGCCGACATGTCGGGCGGCTTCATCGCCAGTTGCCGAAATCCGGTGCGGGCCTCCTATGTCAGGAAAAATGCGGCGCTTGGCGGGATCTCGAAGGCCCTCGAACTCGGCCGCTCCATCATGGCGGCGGAGCCGCAAGGCGGCCGCGCAGTGATCGACGCGATCTGCAAGACAACGTCAGGCACGATCCTCGGCACCGGAACGGTGACGCGCAAAGCCGTGACTTACACCCAAGAGGCATTCGATATCGGCACCATCTCAATCCTCTGCGCGGGGCGCGATCTCATTCTGCACGTCATGAACGAATACATGGCGGTTGCGGACGGCGACGGCACGCGGCTCGCCACCTTCCCTGATGTGATCACGACGCTCGGCGCCGATGGCCGCCCGGTCAGCGTCGGCCATATTAAAGAGGGCGTGGAGCTTTCGGTGTTCCACGTCGACAAGTCGCATTTGCCGCTGAGTTCGTCTGTAAAAGACCCGGCCGTCTATCCCGTCGTCGAAGCGGCGCTTGGCATTGCGATCACGCCCTATGCACTTGGTTGACCTCTCATGGACAAGCACTTCACCGTCACGTCGGGATCGAATCTGCGCTGCCGCGGATGGCGGCAGGAGGGGCTGCTGCGCCTCCTCGAGAACGTGCTGGCGGTCGGCGAAGACCCGGCAAACCTCGTGGTCTATGCCGCCCTCGGCAAGGCCGCGCGGGATTGGCCGTCGCACGACAAGATCGTCGAGACGCTGCGGACCATGGCCGAGGGCGAAACACTGATCGTGCAGTCGGGTAAGCCGATCGGGCTGATCAAGACCCACGACAAGGCGCCCATCGTCATCATGGCCAACTGCAACATGGTCGGCCAATGGGCGAAGGCAGAGAACTTCTACGAATGGCAGAAGCGCAATCTGATCTGCTGGGGAGGGCTGACTGCCGGCGACTGGCAGTACATCGGATCCCAGGGCGTCATTCAGGGCACGTATGAGATTTTTATGCGTATAGCCGAGCGCCATTTCGACAACAGCCTCAAGGGCCGCTTCATCCTGACCGCGGGCCTTGGCGGCATGGGTGGTGCGCAGCCGCTGGCAGGGCGGATGGCCGGCGCTGTCATCCTCTGTGTTGAGATCGACGAGCAGCGCATCACCAAGCGCATGAACAATGGCTTCCTCGCACACCGCGCCGACGACCTGGAGGCGGCCATCGGCATGGTCGAGGCGGCGCGCCGCGAAGGGAAGGCCACATCAATCGGACTGCTAGGCAACGCGGCGGACATCTACGAAACGCTGCTCGCGCGCAGCATTATCCCTGACGTGGTCACCGACCAGACCTCCGCGCACGATCTGATCTACGGCTATGTTCCCGCGGGCCGTAGCCTCGCCGAAGTGCGGCGGATGCGCGAGAGCGATCCGAAGACCCTGATGCAGGAAAGTCGCGCTACGATCGTGCGTCACGTGCGCGCGATGCTCGGATTCAAGCGGGCCGGCGCCGTGGTCTTCGACAACGGCAACCTGATTCGCACCCAGGCCCGCGAGGGAGGCGTCGCGGACGCATTCGACATCCAGATTTTCACAGAAGCCTACCTGCGTCCGCTGTTTGCGCGGGCCATCGGTCCGTTCCGCTGGATATCATTGGCCAATGACGGCGAGGACATTCGGAAGATCGACGACCATCTGCTTGAAGCGTTCCCGCACAATCATATCCTCGCCAACTGGGTCGCGTTGGCGCGCACGCATGTGCCGTTCGAGGGGCTGCCGGCGCGCATTGCCTGGCTCGGTCACGGCGAGCGCACCGCTCTTGCGGTCGCAGTCAATCGCATGGTGCGCGATGGCGTGCTGTCAGGCCCGATCGCCTTCACCCGCGATCACCTCGATGCCGGCGCGATGGCTCATCCCAACATCATGACCGAGCGCATGCGCGATGGCTCCGATGCAATTGCCGACTGGCCATTGCTCGACGCATTGGCCATGTGCTCGTCGCAAGCGGATCTCGTGGCCATTCATTCCGGCGGCGGCGGTTATTCGGGCTACATGACGAGCGCCGGAGTCACTTTGATCGCCGACGGAAGCCGCGAAGCGGAAGAGCGCCTCAACCTTGCGCTGACTAACGACACCAGCCTCGGCGTGATGCGTTACGCGGATGCAGGCTACGAAGAGGCCTTAGACGAGATCCGCGCCAAAGGACTGCGTCATTTCCGGTTGTCTTGAGAGGCGACACTTCTCGTATCGGCCAGCCGCGATCGCAGCGTGTTGACGAGATCGCGTTCCGGTTCGCTCAAGCTGCGCTCGCCGGAGTAGATCACAAACAGCCGCCGTGCCACGACGGGATCGATGATCGGGTGGGCGACCAGCTCGCCTTCGGCCAGTTCACGGCGCACCGCCGAGGGCGGCAGCACCGTGCAGACGGGAAGTCGCGCCAGAATCGCGGCGATCATAGTCAACGCATCGATCTTCATGTACGGCTGGATCTCGAGGTCGCGCTCTTCGGCGGCGGTCTCGAGCAACTGTCGCAGGCCAAAGCGACTGGTCGGCAGGGCAAGCGGCAAACGCACGAGGTCGGCGAGCGTCACGGCTCCCGGCGGCAGCAGCTTATGCCTTGCATGGGCGATCGCCGCGAGTCGCTCGGTCGACCCGAGCGGCAGTCGGGGCATGTGTGGCAATCCGGTCTCGACGATTGCCACTCCCACAAGCCCGCGCATCACCCAGTCCTGCAGAGTTCCATTCGGCGCCTCCCGAACCACGAGCTTGAGTGCGGGGCGGCGCGTCTGCACGTCGACGATGGCCTCGGTGATCCGATTGACCAGCAGGCCGTGCTGGCTGACCGACGGCAGGATGCCGACGGTGATGCGCCGACCCGACGGAGCTGCAGCGGCGGCATCGCCGGCAGCGAGCCGGCGATATCCCGCTTCGACCATCTTCGCCATCGCCGCGAACCGGTCGCCGCCGTCGGTCGGAATCACGCCGTCGCTGCGGCGTGTGAACAACTTGGCGCCCAGAGTGCCTTCAAGCTTGTGCAATTGCTCACTCAACGCCGGCTGGGACACGCCGGCGCCGTAAGCGGCCGCGGAGATGCGGCGAAGACGATGTGCCATGTTGAAGTAATGGATCTGCCGCATGCTGATGGCGGGGTGTGGCGTGCTGGCCTGCCCCGGCGCCGCCAGCTCGCGCTTCAGATGACGCATGAATAAGGAAGTCACCGCATCGGGGACCGGCGCGCGCGCGACGATTTTTGTCGTTAGCGGCCGGTCAGGCACCACGGTTTTGACGCGCAGAAAACCCAGTCGGGGCGAAATCAGGCTTTCGGGCACGAACAAAGCGGCATCGGGATATTCGTCGATCAGGCGCGGCAGCTCGGCGGGATGTTCGTCGACGAAGCGGATACCGCTCATCTTGCGCTCGCGGAGATAACGATCGACTTGCTCGATGAGCGGCTGCGTTAGAGCGGGGACGACCAGGCGTCCTGCGGCAAGGTCGGCGGCGTTCGCGGCCTTGCGCGTGCCGGCCGGAAGCCGCGTGGCGAAGACCCAGCGGTCGCACAGCAGTGTGGCCGCCTTCTTATGTCCGTGCGCGCCTTCGTCAGCGAGGCCGAGAACCAGCCGGCTATGCTGGATTCCCGGCCACGCTTCGGCCAGATGCGCGGGGCCCGCAGAATCCTTCTCGGCGATCCAGACCGCATCGACGAGCACCTCCGGACGGGCCGCCGCCATCGCATCGATGGCCCGCTGGATGGCCATGGCCACCCCGCCGATGGTGTAGGTGAGCCCGATGTCGACGGTCAGCAATCGGGCTTGACGCTTGCGCGGCGCCGCGAACCAGCGCCGGACGAACGCTTCCATTGCGAGCAGCGGTTCGGCCGCGCGCAGCAGCCTGCGGGCTTGTGCGGTCGGATAGAGTCCAGCGTTGATGCGGCGGAACAGAGTTGCACCGACTTCCTCTTCGAGCGACTTCAAAGCGGTGCTGAGCGTTGACAAGGCGATGCCCTGCGCCCTGGCCGCGCGGGCCAGCGTTTCGCACCGGCAGGCAGTGACGAAATAGGCGAGGGTCCGCAGTTCGATCATTGGGGCCGGCCGGCTGCCCCTGCAGCATAGCGCCGAGATCGGCGGGCGTCATGTCATGCTTCAGTTTTACCTATACCCTGCTTCGAACGTCTGGCGCGTGCGCGGTGTGGAGGCGACCGATAGGATCAACTGGGCAAACCATTCCGGGATGGTTCGTCCGAAGCTGGAGAGTTTCAGGGTATAGTCCGATGCACGGCTACCCTGGCTGCAGGCGAAGGACGGCATGAGCCGAACGGCTGAGATTTCCCGACAATCCATGCGGGCTTTTGTGGGCGCGCTCGAACAGGCGGGAGAGCTGGCCTCGATTGCGCAGCCGGTGGGCCTCGACTACGAGCTTGCCGCGTGCCTGGCCGAGGCCGACGGCGGGCCGGCGCTGCGGTTCACCGCGGTGCGCGGGCACAAAATGCCGGTCGTAGGCAATCTGCTCAATTCGCGGGCGCGCATCGGAGTGGGCCTCGGCACTGCGCCTCATGCGCTGCAGGCGTCGATCATATCTGCGATCGAGCGGCCCTCGGCGCACCGGATCGTGACCTCGGCGCCTTGCCAGGAAGATGTCATTGCCAAGCCGGTGCTTGCCGACCAGCTCCCGATCCCACGGTTCTTCGAACACGAGGGCGGTCCCTACATCACGGCAGGCGCCATCGTCGCGAAGGATCACCATGATGGGCGCACCAATCTTTCGATCGCGCGGCTGATGCCGATCGGGGACAATCGCGCCTTGGTCGGCATTGCGCCCAATCATCATTTGGCTGTGCTGGCGCGCGCCGCGCAGGCGCGCGGCGAAAAACTCGACATTGCCGTCTGCATCGGCAACCATCCCGCGGTGCTGGTCGCCGCCTGTCTCTATCTCGGTCTCGGCGACGATGAGTTGACGATCGCGGGCTCGCTGCTCGGCGAACCGCTTGATGTCGCGCGATGCGTCCAGTCCGATCTGCTCGTGCCCGCACATTGCGAGTGTGTGCTTGAGGGCACGCTTGACGCCGCCGAGTCCGTGGAGGAAGGGCCGGTCAGCGAGTTCCACGGCATGTACGAAACCTATGGCGCCGGCATGGTCGCCACGTTCACGCGTCTGACGCGGCGGCATGACGCGTCCTTTCAAGTCATCATGCCGGGCTATCACCGCGAGCATTGCCTGCTCGGCGGCGTCTCGATCGCGGCCGGTCTCGCGCGGGCGGTGCGCACGAACGTGCCAGCAGTCTGGGAGGTTGCCGTCGGCATGGGCGGCGCCGGCCGGCTTCATGCGGTGGTCTCGCTCAAAGAGCCGCGCACAGGCGAAGCGCGCAAGGCGATGTTCGCGGTCTGGGCAGCAGTCAATCTGATCAAGCAGGTCGTGGTCGTCGACGACGACGTCGATCCGTGGGATGCTGTCGCCGTCGAATGGGCGATCGCCACGCGCGCGAAGCCAGATCGCGACTTTGTCATCGTTCCAGGCGTGCGAGCGGACCGATCCGAGCCGCTCGAACAGGGTGGCACGATCACCAAGCTCGGCATCGACGCCACGCGGCGCGGGAGCGACCGGCCGGATTGGCAGCGTGCACGTCCGCCCGAACCGGCGGTCAAAAAGGCACGCGAATTGCTTCGCACTCATAGGGTCCGGCGAGGACCAGACGAATCTGATTGTAGCCTCACTGATGGAGAGAGCCATGTTTTATGACAGGTTGAGAGTAGCTCTGCGCCCCGCCCATCTCGTGATGGGTGCGGCGGCCGTCGCATTCACCATGGCTTCGGCACATCCGGCGGACGCCGACGTTAAGATCGGCTTCCAAGCGCCGCTGACCGGCTTCGCCGCGACCGACGGCAAGTCGGCCAAGATCGCCGCAGAGATGGCGATCGACGACATCAACGCTGCCGGCGGCGTGCTTGGCCAGAAGTTGCAGCTCATCACTTACGACGATCAGGCCAAGTCCGATCAAGCGATCTTCACCGCTAACAAGCTGATCGGCGAGGACGGGGTAAAGCTCGTCGTCAACGGCAGCTACTCGGCATCCGGCCGCGCGGCGGCGCCGGTGTTCCAGAAGGCGGGCGTGGTGATGATCGCCGCCTACGGCGTGCACCCGGATATCACCACGGCCGGTGACTACATGTTCCGCCTGGTCCATCTCGGGCCGCCGCAGGGCCGTGCCACTGCGCTGTTCGTCGGCAAGACGCTCGGCCTGAAGAAGGTCTCCGCCATCACCATGGACAACGACTACGGGCAGGCGACGATGGATGGATTCCTCGAGGCCGCGCCCAAATACGGCATCGAGGTGATCAACAAATATAGCTATTCGCTGAAGGACCGCCAGTTCGGCTCGATCGTCGCCAGCGTCAAGCGCGACAATCCTGACGGCATCTACGCGACAGGCTACTTCTTTACCGGCGGTCCGCTGGTGTCGCAGTTGCGCGCCGCGGGCATCAAGGTGCCGATCATCGGCTCGCAGGCGTTCGACTCGGAGAAGTTCATCGAGATCGCCGGCCCTGCGGCGGAAGGCACCTACATCGTCGACAGCTTCGACCGCAATCGCAAGGACGAGGCGCTGCAGCACTTCTTCACCGAGTTCCAGAAGCGCGCCGGCTATGCCCCCGAAGGTGTGGCCGCGGTCACCTACTCGGCGGTGAAGCTGATGGCCGACGGCATCAAGCGCGCCGGCAGCACCGATCCAGTCAAGGTGCGTGATGCGCTTGCGGCAACCAAGAACTTCACGATGCTCGAGGGCAACCTAAACGGCTTCAACAGCTTGCACGAGATCATCATGCCGATCAGCGTCAACGTGATCAAAGACGGCAAGTTCAAGGCGGCCGCCCAGATCAACGACCTCGACGCCTTCGCCCCGCCCGAGAAGTAGGCAGCCACACGAGCGGAGGGCGCTCTGACCCTCCGCTCGGCGGCATCAAAGGATGGTTTGGTGTACTACATCGATCTCGCCGTAACCGGCGTCAGCTTCGGATGTATGTACGCCATGATGGCGGTGGGGCTGACTCTCGTCTACGGATTGCTGCGCATTCTGCACGTGGCACATGCGGCGGTGTTCGCGCTGGGCGCCTATGTGACCGTGGTGGTCGCCAACGCGACGGGGAGCGTTGGTGCCGGCTTTCTTGTTGCCATTGTCATCACTCCGCTTTTCGGCATGGCGACCTACCGGCTGCTCTACGAACCACTGCTGAGCTATCGCCCGGATGTCCCCATGATCGCCTCGGTGGGGCTGCTGGTGCTGATGCAGGACGCCTTTCGCATCGTGTTCGGCGAACAGGGCGTCACCTTTCGCAACAACATCTATGGCTTCATGACATTCGATATCTTTGGTATCACAATAAACGCCGTACAGATCGCCATCGTGGCCTCCGCTGGCGTCATCTTCCTGGGGCTTCATCTCTTCACCACCCGCACGCGGATCGGGGTTGGCTGGCGCGCCACGGTTTCGCGGCCGAAAATCGCCGCCAGCTTCGGCATCGATCCGATCAAGGTCAGGTATCTCAATTTCGCGATCGGCTCGGCGCTCGCGGCGGTCGCTGGCGGACTGGTGGCGCTGCTCAACAATCTCGTCGATCCGGTGATCGGCTATGTCGTGAGCTACAAGGCGCTGGCGATCATCGTGCTCGGCGGGCTCGGCAGCGTGCGGGGCACACTCATCGCGAGCCTGGTGCTTGGGCTCGTGGAGTCCTATGGCACGATCTTCATCGGAAGGTGGCTTGACCGCGATGCGATTGCATTTCTCGCCCTCATCGCGCTGCTGATGATCAGGCCGCAAGGCTTTGCCGGGACGCGCGCGGCATGAGCGCCTACGAAATCAGCCTGCTCTCGGTGATCGGCATCAATGTGATCCTCGCCGTCAGTCTCAACATGATCAGCGGCTTCTGCGGCCAGATCAGTCTCGGCCATGGCGCCTTCTATGGGGCCGGCGCCTATGCGGCTGCGCTCGCCATGATCGGTACCGGCAACGCTCTGGTCGCGCTCATATCGGCGACCGTGGTCGGCAGCCTGCTCGGTATCGTGGTCGGCTTCGCATCGCTACGCGTGCGCACCGACTTTCTCGCCGTGACGACGATCGGCGTAAATTTCCTGTTCATCGGCTTGGTGCGCAAGCAGGGCTGGCTCGGCGGCGAGATGGGCATCAGCGGCATTCCGGGATCGGGACTGGGCGCCGACGGCAATATGGTGATGATCCTGCTGTTCGCGGCCGCGACCATTGCGCTGAGCCTCTACATCGGCCGATCCTGGATGGGCTTCGCGTTTCGTGCCGTGGGTGAGGACGAGGACACGGCCGCGACACTCGGCATCAACGTCGCGGCCTACAAGCTGGCGGCATTTGGCATCGGCACGGCGCTCGCCGGCCTCGCGGGAGGGCTCTACACCTTCTTCACGCAGTTCATCACTGCCGACGCCTTCGACTTCATCCTGTCAGTGATGCTGATGGCGATGGTGGTGATCGGCGGGATCGGATCCACGTGGGGTGTCGTGGTGGCCGCCGTCGGCCTGACGCTGTTGCCGGAGGCGATCCGCTTCGTCAACGATTATCGGCTGTTGGTCTTCGGCGGCCTTCTGGTCCTGGTCATTCGCCTCGCACCTGGCGGCTTCGCCTCGCTCGCGAGAACCGTTGCCATAAGGATGTCGCGCCCGTGACCGCCGCGCTCCAACTCGACGACGTAGCCATCCGTTTCGGCGGCGTACGCGCGGTTGACGGCGTCACGTTTTTCGTGGATTCGGGCGATTTCGTCGGCCTGATCGGTCCGAACGGGGCGGGGAAGACCACGCTGATCCGTATCGTCGCCGGCGTGCTGCGCGCGAACCGCGGCCACATAGCGCTGGCGGGCCATGACGTCACCGATGAGTCTACAGCGTCCCGCGTTCGAAAAGGCTTGGCGCTGACTCACCAGATTGTCCGACCTTTCCGCGAAATGTCCGTGCTCGATAACGTCGTACTGGCCGCTGGTTATCGCCGCACCTCCAGTCCGCTGCGGGCCGCGCTGCATATCGACCGCCGGCACGAAAGCGAGCGTGCCGCAGAGATTCTCGCCCAGGTCGGCTTGGCCGGCACCGAAGGAAAGCTTGCCGGTGCGCTGCCCCTCGGCCAGATGAAGCGTCTGGAGGTGGCGCGCGCGCTCGCCGTCGATCCGCGGGTCATGCTGCTCGACGAGCCTCTGGCGGGCCTGAACCAGGCCGAGGCGGCGAAGCAGGTCGAGACCATCGCGGCGGTCAACGCACGGGGCATTACTGTCGTGCTGGTGGAACACAATCTCGAAGAGGTGATGCGAAGCTGCCGGCGTCTGATCGTTCTGAACAACGGCCGCGTGATCGGCGATGGTGCGCCGCGCACGGTGATGTCGGATTCGGTCGTGCATGACGCTTATGTTGGAAGCGGTGCGAGCGCGCATGTTGAAAATTGAACATCTGAATTGTGGCTATGGCTCCGTGCATGCGGTGCACGACGTCAGCTTCGAGGTGCCGGCCGGGTCGGTCTTTGCGCTGCTCGGCCCCAATGGCGCCGGCAAGACGTCTACCATCATGGCGATCATGGGCCATGTCGACGTCCACGGTGGCCGCATCTTGCTGGAGGACGCCGACATCACTTATCGTCCCGCCGTCGAGCGAGCCGGCCTGGGCATCTCGCTGGTGCCGGAAGGGCGCCAGTTGTTTTCCGATCTCACGGTCGACGAGAATCTCACGATCGGCGGATATGTCTGGCCAGCGGAGCGCGACGCGGCCAAGCGCGATCGGATCTTCGGCTATTTTCCGACGTTGTCCGAGCGACGCGGCCAGCTTGCCGGCTCGCTGTCCGGCGGCGAGCAGCAGATGCTCGCTATCGGCCGTGCCCTCATGGCGGAGCCGCGCCTGCTGCTGGTTGACGAATTGTCGCTTGGGCTGATGCCCAAGATGGTCGATATCTGCCTCGATGTTCTGGTGCGGTTGAAGCACGAGGGCCTGACTATCGTGCTGGTCGAGCAGAACACCGCCCGGGCACTCGAGGTCGCTGATCAGATTTGCGTGCTGTCGTCTGGTGCGCCGGTGTTTAAGGGCACGTCCGCGGAAGCCAAATCGGCGGGCTCGCTGTTCGCCACCTTTCTCGGCACGACCGAGTGAGGAGTAGAGGAATGGCACGCAGTCTCACGGCCGATGATCTCGAATCCGCGCTGATCGGCGGCCTTTTTCTGTCGACCGGCGGCAGCGGCAAGCGATCGGCGGCTCGCGGGCAGGAGCTTGGCCGCGTAGCGCTGGACTACAATGATATTCGCCTCGTCAGCCTCGGCGAACTCAAGCCCGACAGTCCTGTCATCACTGCCACGGCCATCGGCGCGCCGGGCATTGCCGACCCCGCGGTTATGCCGCGCGACTCCATAGATTCGGCGCGGCGGCTCGTGGCCATGCTGGACCAAAAGCCGGTCGGCGTGATTTGCGGTCACGTGCCAGGCTTCAACGCCTGGCTGGTCGCGGCCGCGCTTGGTCTGGATTACGTCGACGCGGCGTCGAACGGGCGCGGCCATCCCACCGTCAAGATGGGAGGCATGGGGCTCGCCTCGCGGCCCGACATTTCCATCATACAGGTCGCCAGCAGCGGCGGCGGAGCTGCGAGTTCGCCGCTGCGTTTTGTCGCCGAAGGCGACATCGTGCGCACGTCGAACGTTATGCGCCAGGCCGCGATAGTCAACGGCGGCCTGATCTGCGCCGCGCGCGGCCCGCTGACCGCAGGCTTCGTCAAGGAAAACGGCGCCCCTGGCGCCATCACATTCCAGCTCGAATTGGGCCGCGCCATGCTGCGTGCCAATGGCGCGGATCGTGTCCGAGCAGCCGTCGAATTTCTTGGCGGCACACTGCTGCTGCAAGGCGAGGTGTCGGCCAACACGGTCACCTATGGCGGTGGCTTCGATCTCGGTCAGATGACGGTGCGCGGCGCGAGGGGCGAGGCGGTGCTCGGCATCTACAACGAATACATGACCGCCGACATCGATGGCCAGCGCGTCGCCACATTTCCCGATATGATTGGAACGTTGGACCCGCTGACCGGCGAGCCGGTGGCGATCTCGGAATTGCCTCGGGGCAGCCAAGTCGCGGTCATCATCGCTCACCGCTCCAAATTTCCGGTCGGCAAGGGAGCGCTCGATCCGGCCGTATTTCCCGAGGTCGAGAAGGCCATGGGCGTCGATCTGCGCTCGTATCTCTGATCGAGGAGGCTTGAGCATGGCCGTTCCGGTTCGTCGCGGCAGGGAGGTCAAGGCTGGGCGCGGCGCCACGCTGCGCTGCAAGGGCTGGCGCCAGGAGGCGATCCTGCGGCTGTTGGAGAACAACATCGAGAATGCCGAGGACCCCGACAACCTGGTGATCTACATGTCGATCGCCCGCGCGGCGCGCGATTGGAACAGCTTCGACCGCATAGTCGCCACGCTCTCCACAATGCGCGAGGATCAGACCTTCGTCGTGCAGTCCGGCAAGCCAATCGGGGTGTTCCCCGGGCAGGCAACCACCCCGCTCGTGATCATGGCGAACGGCAACATCATCGGCGAATGGAGCAACGAGGAGAACCGGCGCAAGCTCGACGACAAGGGCCTCACCATCATGCCCGGAATGACGGCCGGCGCCTGGCAATACATCGGCAGTCAGGGAATTCTGCAGGGCACCTACGAAACGTTCATGGCGGTCGCGCGATCGCATTTCGGCGGGACACTCGCTGGACGCCTGCTGCTGACCGCGGGCTGCGGCGGCATGGGGGGCGCCCAGCCGCTCGCCGGCAAGCTTGCGGGCGCATCGACCCTCGTGGTCGAGGTCGATCAGGTGCGCATCGACCGACGCATCGCCAGCGGCTACTGCGACCGCTCCACTGACGATCTCGAAGAAGCGATGAGGCTTTGGCAGGCGGCGCGGGACCAACGCCGGCCGCTGGCGCTCGCTTTGCGCGCAAACGCGGCCGCCGTGATGCCCGCAATCGCCGAGCGCGGGATCGTACCCGATATCGTGACGGACCAGACCTTCCCCGATCCGCTCAAGGGCTACGTGCCGGCCGAGCTTTCGCTCGAAGAGGCGCGTGCCATGCGCAAGAGCGATCCGGAGAAGCTGATCGGGCTGGCGCGCCGCTCGGTTGCGGTCCACCTTCGCGCAATGCTGGGTTTTCTCGATCGCGGCTCGATCGCTTTCGAGTATGGCAACGACCTCCGCGCCGAAGCAAAGGCTGCGGGCGTCGAGGACGCTTTCAAGATGCGTTCCTTCGTCGACCTCTATATCCGTCCGTTGTTCTGCCAGGGCATCGGGCCGTTCCGCTGGATCGCGGTGTCCGGCGATCCGCAGGACATCTACACCATCGACGACATGATCCTGCGCTCGTTCTCTTCGAACCACCCGATCGTGTCGTGGATCGAGAAGGCGCGAGACCACATCAAGTTCACGGGCCTGCCGGCGAGGATCGGTTGGCTCGGCTATGGCGAGCGCAGCCGGGTCGCTCTGATGGTCAACAGAGCGGTGGCCGAGGGCAAAATATCGGGTCCCATCGCCTTTACGCGCGATCATCTCGATTCGGGCTCGGCGGCGATGCCGCACCGCGAGACCGAGAACATGCGCGACGGGTCCGACGCCATCGCCGACTGGCCGCTGCTCAATGCGCTCTTGAATTGCGCATCGGGCGCAGACCTCGTGGCGATTCACGGTCTCGGCAGCAGGGGCGTGAGCGCCGGCGTCACCATGATCGCGGACGGCAATCCCGCGACCGCAGCGCGGCTCCAGCGCGTGCTCGATGGCGATCCGGGCATTGGTGTGCTGCGTCACGCCGACGCCGGTTACGATCTCGCGGTCGAGCAGGCCGCGCGCACCGGGCTGTCGGCGACGGCGCCCGCGGCGGAAAGCTGATTAGGCTTACGCTCCGAGGCTCGGCAGCTTGAGCTTGTGATCCCGGGCGCAAGCGATGGCTTCGTCGTAGCCGGCATCGGCGTGACGCATCACGCCGCTCGCCGGGTCGTTCCATAGCACTCGCTCCAGCCGCCGCGCCGCCTCCGGCGTGCCATCGGCGACGATTACCATTCCGGCGTGCTGCGAGTAACCGATGCCGACGCCGCCGCCATGATGCAGCGAAACCCAGGTCGCGCCCGATGCGCAGTTGAGCAGGGCGTTGAGCAGCGGCCAGTCCGACACCGCGTCGGAGCCGTCCTTCATCGCCTCGGTCTCACGGTTCGGGCTCGCCACCGAGCCCGAGTCGAGATGATCGCGGCCGATCACGATCGGCGCCTTAAGTTCGCCGTTTGCCACCATCTCGTTGAAGGTAAGGCCGATGCGGTGGCGGTCGCCAAGACCGACCCAGCAGATCCGCGCTGGCAGCCCCTGGAACTTGATCCGCGCCCGGGCCATGTCGAGCCAGTTATGAAGGTGCTTGTCGTGCGGCATCAACTCCTTGACCTTTCGGTCGGTCCTGTAAATGTCCTGCGGATCGCCGGAGAGGGCCGCCCATCGGAATGGGCCGACGCCGCGGCAGAACAACGGGCGGATGTAGGCCGGAACGAAACCGGGGAAATCGAACGCGTCGGTAACGCCCATCTCCATCGCCATCTGGCGGATGTTGTTGCCATAGTCGAGCGTCGGCACGCCGCGGCGCCAGAAGTCGAGCATGGCACGCACATGCACGGCCATGGATTGCTTCGCCGCCTTCTCGACGCCCTTCGGATCGCGCGCCCGCCGCTCCTCCCATTCGGCGAGCGTCCAGCCGGCCGGCAGATAGCCGTTGAGGGGATCGTGCGCCGAGGTCTGATCGGTGAGGGCGTCGGGCGCAATGTTGCGGCGTGCGAGATCGGGAACGATCTCCGCGGCGTTGCCAAGCAGGCCTACTGACATCGGCTTCTTGTCGGCGCGCGAGCGCTCGATCATCGCCAGCGCCTGGTCGAGCGAGTCGGCCTTGGCGTCGAGGTAGCCGGTGCGCAGGCGCATCTCGATCCGGCTCGGCTGGCACTCGATCGCAAGCAGGGAGGCGCCAGCCATGGTAGCGGCCAGCGGCTGCGCGCCGCCCATGCCGCCGAGTCCGGCAGTGAGTATCCAGCGGCCGGCGAGGTTGCCGCCGTAGTGCCGGCGGCCGACCTCGGCGAAGGTCTCGTAGGTGCCCTGCACGATGCCCTGGGAGCCGATGTAGATCCACGAGCCAGCCGTCATCTGGCCGTACATCATCAGGCCCTTGCGATCGAGCTCGTGAAATTTCTCCCAGGTGCCCCAGTGCGGCACCAGATTGGAGTTGGCGATCAGCACGCGCGGCGCGTCGCGATGGGTGCGGAACACACCGACCGGCTTGCCGGATTGCACCAGCAGGGTCTCATCGGCTTCCAAGTCGCGCAGCGAGGCGGCGATGCGGTCGAAGCTCTCCCAGTCGCGCGCGGCGCGCCCGATCCCGCCATAGACCACGAGCTCGTGCGGCTTCTCTGCCACCTCCGCATCAAGATTGTTCATCAGCATGCGCAAAGGCGCTTCGGTCAGCCAACTCTTGGCACTGAGGCCGATGCCGCGCGGCGCGCGAATGGAACGGCTGTTGTCGAGACGCCTGGACATGGGAATTCCTTCTTCAGCTTGGGACACCGTGCCACACCCGCTGATGAAGCGGGTTGAAGCCAAGCCGGTAAACGAGTTCCGCCGGTCGCTCGATATCCCAGATGGCAAGGTCGCACCACTTGCCCGGCTCGAGCGTGCCGATCTCGCCCAGCCGGCCGAGCGCGCGGGCTGCTTCCCGCGTGACGCCGGCGACGGTCTCGTGGACAGTGAGCCGGAACAGCGTCGCGGCCATGTTCATGACCACAAGCAGAGAGGTGATCGGTGAGGTGCCCGGATTGCAGTCGGTCGCGATCGCCATCGGCACGCGCTGGCCGCGCAATTCGTCGACCGGCGGCACCTGCTTTTCCCTCAGGACGTAGAACGCGCCCGGAAGCAGTACGGCGACGGTGCCGCTGCGCGCCATCGCCGCGACGCCGTCTTCGTCGGTGTATTCGAGATGATCGGCCGACAGCGCGCCGTGCTCGGCGGCGAGTTTTGCACCGTGCAGGTTAGAGAGCTGATCGGCATGAAGCTTCACCGGGAGTCCCGTAGCCTGCGCGGCAGCAAACACGCGTGCGGTCTGTTGAGGCGAAAACGCGATATTCTCACAGAACGCATCAACCCCATCGGCCAGCCGCTCGCGCGCGATAGCGGGAATCATCGAACAGACCTCGTCGATATATTGCTCCTTGTCACCATTCGCTTCCGGCGGCAGGGCATGTGCGCCGAGAAAGCTGGTGACCACATCGATCTCCCGCTCCTGCGCCAGCCGGCGCGCGGCCCGCAACATCCGCATCTCGGTTTTCGAATCGAGGCCATAGCCCGACTTGATCTCGATGGTCGTGACGCCTTCTGCGAGCAGGCGATCAAGCCGAAGCAGGCTTGCACGCACGAGATCATCCTCGCTGGCCGCACGTGTCGCCTTCACCGTCGAGACGATGCCGCCGCCCGTCCGCAGCCACGTGAGCGATGGAGTGCGCCACAACGATTTGCGAGGCGACCATGACTCCAATTCCCGCACTCGCAAGCAGCGCCACACCGGTGACGATGTAATGCAAGTCGCTCGGACTTTTGTGCCAATAGCGCCTTCGGGTCCAAGTTCGCACGATCCATGCCGTTGTTTCCCATGCAGAAAAGAACGGCTCCGACATAGATCGAAACAACCACAAATGTCATGCTGCGCCCGACCAAAGCTGTTTCGCCCGACATTATACCGCAGCGAAAGCCGCGACTATTACCGAGTTGAATTCGCAGCACCTGGTCACGGTTTTCGCGCTGGCGTTCGCATCGCCTTGATGAGCTCATCCCCGAGCAAGTTTTGAATATTCTCTGGGAGGGTGACGTCGACCAGTCGCCAGCGCCACTGCAACAGCCGGAATGTAAGCCGGAAGCGCTGCTGGGGCGGTAACAGGGCCGGCGCCGAGACTTCGAACCTGCCAAAGCCATATTCCGAATTTCCAAAAATCTGCCAAATGGTCCCGATCGTGCTTCTCGTTATCCCGACCGTACCTGGCGGCGGATCTGGCACCACGGTTACCGGCCAGCCAACAGCTAGCAGCTCGGACAGTGCTTCGGGCGAGATCAGCTTTTTGACGATTGGATCGGCGATACCCAGGGCAGCGGCGGCCATGCTTTGCGCGAGCGGACTGATCTGGATTCCGGCGCGCCGTGCGTACGCAGCGATGACCTGATTCGAGAGCGACACCCGCACCGCGTCGAAATACACATGCCGCGTCACCGTGCCGACATCGCGGGTCTCAATAGCGC